>NZ_JBTUOC010000049.1:0-19868 GCF_058345725.1 Simiduia sp.
AGTCGACGCTGTTCAACCGCATCACCCATGCCGAGGTGTACGCCAAAGACCAGTTGTTCGCGACGCTAGATCCGACCATGCGCCGGGTGGAGCTACGCGATGTGGGCGCCGCGATACTCGCCGACACGGTGGGTTTTATCAGTCACCTGCCGCACAAACTGGTAGAGGCCTTTCGCGCCACGCTGGAAGAGGCCGCCAACGCCACCTTGTTGTTGCATGTGATAGACGCGCCCAGCGATGAACGCAAGCGCAACATTGAAGAAGTGGAGCTGGTGTTGGAAGAGATCGAAGCACACGAGCTGCCGCAGCTGAAGGTGTACAACAAAATCGACTTAATGGACGATTTTGCCCCGCGCATTGATCGAGACGACCAGGGCGAACCCGTGGCGGTGTGGTTGTCGGCCCAGACTGGCGCCGGTGTGGATCTCCTGTTGCAAGCCATCGCCGAGCGTTTGGGCGATGAAATTGTGCACCAGCGGGTCACCCTGCCCGTGCAGTGGGGCAGGCTTCGGGCTCGCTTGTATCAACACAACGCTGTGTTGGACGAAGTCAGTGCCGAAGATGGCTCCTATGAGCTGGATGTGCGCATCGGCCGCGTGGATCTGTTGCGCTTGCTCAGCGCGGAGCACATCGCCTTGGCGGATTCGCCCTGGCGGAATTTATCAGTCAGCCACCACTAGCGCGGTGGCGGGATGAACAAACGCGTCGATGCAACGGCGCGCGCACTAAAAGCTTGATACACTGCCGGCCCGGAATCCCTCGCAAAAACCCGAGCAGGGCCGCAACTTATTTTTATCTGATGGAGACTGACTATGGCTTGGAATGAGCCCGGTGGTAATAATCAGGACCCTTGGGGCGGTCGCAAAGGCGGCAAGAACGATGGTCCTCCTGATCTAGACGAAGCGCTGCGCAGGTTTCAAGAGAAACTGGGCGGCCTATTTGGCGGTGGCGGCAACAACGGCAGCAGCGGCGGTCCGAGTTTGAGTGCCGGCTTCTTTGGCCTACTGCTGGCCATTGCCGCGGTGGTTTACGGCCTAGCGGGCATCTATAAGGTGGACGAACAGGAAAAATCCGTGGTGTTGCGCTTTGGTCTGTTCCACGAAGAGAAGGGCTCAGGTCTGCGCTGGAACCCGCCGCTGATCGACAATGTCACCAAGGTGAATGTGACCAAAGTGCGTCTGCATTCCGCCAAATCCACCATGTTGACGGAAGACTTGAACATTGTGGATGTAAACCTGTCGGTGCAGTACTCCATTCTGAGCGCCAAGGATTTCGTGATTAACGTTCGCAATCCGGAAAACAGCCTGCGCGAAGCCACGGATTCAGCCCTGCGCCACGTGATTGGTTCAACCGTGATGCACGAAGTGCTGACCGAAGGCCGCACCCAGATTGCCGTGGACGTGAAAGATCGCCTGCAGGAGTATCTCAATGACTACGGCACGGGCATACACGTGGAAACGGTGAACATGGAAGACGCACTGCCGCCCAAAGAGGTGAAAGCCGCGTTTAACGATGTGAACAAGGCCCGCGAAGACGAAGAGCGCTACAAGAACGAAGCGCAAGCCTACCTGAACGGTGTGGTGCCTGAAGCACGCGGTCGCGCGCAGCGCATTATCGAAGAGGCCAACGCCTACAAATCGCGGGTAGTGGCAGAATCCACCGGTGAGGCGGCGCGTTTTGAGCAGCTGTTGGTGGAGTACAAGAAGGCGCCACGGGTAACCCGCGATCGCCTGTACCTGGACGCCATCGAGTCGGTGATGACCAGCAGCTCCAAGATCCTGGTGGACGTTGAAGGCGGCAACAACATGATGTACCTGCCGTTGGATCAAATTACCAAGCAGCGGCAGCAGAGTTTTGAGGGCGCCGATATTTCGCCCGACGTGATTCGCGAAGTGAGTAATCGCGTTCTGGATCAATTGCGTCGTGAAGCCCAATCCAGCCGTCGGGAGGTTCGCTAATGAACGGTAAATCCTTATTAGCGCTGGCAGTCACCGCCGGTGCGGTGCTGTTGGCCAGCAGCATGATGTTTGTGGTCAAAGAAACCGAGCGCGCGGTATTGCTCGAGTTCGGTAAAATGTCCACCGAAGAAATCGAGCCGGGCCTGCACTTTAAAGTGCCCATTCGCGATGAAGTGCGCAAGTTTGATGGTCGCGTTCTGACCCTGGACACCCACCCGCAGAATTTTCTGACGGTGGAAAAGAAGGGCATGATCGTGGATTACTTCGCCAAGTGGCAAATCAAGGACGTGCACAAGTTCTACACCGCCACCGGTGGCGATGAAGCCACGGCCGATCGTCTGCTGGCACAGCGCATCAACGAAGGCTTGCGCAACGGCTTCGCCCAGCGTTCACTGTTGGAAGTGGTGAGCGGCGAACGCGATGAGTTGATGTACCAGCTCACCGACCAGCTGGATGAATTCAGCCGCACCTCGCTGGGTATCGAGTTGATCGACGTGCGGGTTAAGCAAATTGAACTGCCGCCGGAAGTCAGTGGCTCTGTGTATAACCGGATGACCTCGGAGCGCGAGCGCGAGGCCCGCGAGCACCGCTCCAAGGGTAAAGAGCAGGCGGAGTTTATTCAGGCAGATGCCGATCGCCAAGTGGTGGTCATCGAGTCTGAAGCCTACCGCGACGCCGAGCGTATTCGCGGTGAAGGCGACGCCATCGCGGCGGCTAACTACGCCAATGCCTACAACAAAGACCCTGAGTTCTACACCTTTGTACGCAGTTTGAACGCCTATAAGCAGGCCTTTAAGGATAAGCAAGACATTATGCTGGTCGATCCCGACAGCGAGTTCTTCCGCTACCTGAAAGACGCCCAGGGCAAGAGCAAGTAAACCGGGCCTAGCCCTGTTTTTTGTTCAACATTCACCCACAAAGGGTGGTAGAATGCGCCCCTTTCGGTGATCTGCCACACAAGCCAGATGAAATCACCGGGCCCAGTGCCCGGTTTTTTTGTGTGAAAAAATGCCCTGACTTAGCTGTTATTGCGTTTGAGTGGTGTTTTTAGGTGAATTGTGGCGCAAGCGTATGGCGAGTTATGTGGGAAGAGTTGGGTAAGGCGTTTTGTCTGATGTTGGTGCTCGAGGGCATCATCCCCTTTCTGAATCCCGGTCGCTGGCGCCGCCTGGTGGTGACAATGGCCAGGGTGAGCGATCGCCAACTGCGAATGATGGGGCTGGCCAGCATGCTGGTGGGCGCCGGACTCCTGTACCTCTTTAAGTAATTGTATAAGGCCCCCACGACATGACTTACGCTGATCGCTGGTTGCTGCCCGACGGTATTGCAGAAATTCTGCCGGCCCAGGCAGAAGACATCGAACAACTGCGCCGGGACCTGCTCAACTTGTACCACCGCTGGGGTTACGATCTGGTGATCCCGCCAATTTTGGAGTTCACCGACTCGCTGCTCACCGGCCTCGGCCAGGATCTGGATTTGCTCACCTTCAAGGTGACCGACCAGCTCTCAGGTCGCAGCATGGGCATTCGCGCAGACATTACCCCGCAAACCGCCCGCATGGACGCCCACTCCTTCAAGCGCGAGGGCGTCAATCGCCTTTGCTACGCCGGGCACGTGGTACACACCCGCGCCAAGAGCCCGCTAGCCACGCGCACACCCATTCAGGCGGGCGTGGAACTCTACGGCGAGGCCGGCTTAAGTGCCGATATCGAAGTGGTATCGCTGCTCTTGGAGTCGCTGCAGACCGCGGGCGTGACTCAACTCAATATCGATCTGGGCCATGTGGGTATCTACCGTGCACTGGCGCGCGCCATCGGCTTAAATGATACCCAAGAGTTGGCGCTGTTTGAGCTACTGCAGCAAAAGGCGGTGAGCGATATCGACGCCTGGGTTTCCGCAGAAATTGCCCAACCCGGTATGGCGACCCTGATTCGGCAGCTGCCGGCGTTGTGCGGCAGCATCGACGTGCTGGCCCAGGCGCGCGAATTGTTTTCGCGCTTTGTGCCCGAGGCACTGCAGGCCATAGACGAATTGTCACAGCTGGCCGAGGTGATTAGCCAGCGCTACCCCAAGGCCAACTTGTATTTTGATATCAGCGAGCTGCGCGGTTACCACTACCACACAGGCGTTGTGTTTGCGGCCTTTGCGCCGGGCTTCGGCAATGCTATCGCCAACGGCGGTCGCTACGATCACATTGGCGAAGTTTTCGGTCGCGCCAGGCCAGCCACAGGCTTTGCCGTGGATTTAGGGGCACTCAATGCCTTGGGCGATACCGTGGGGCAGTTGGCGCCCGCCATTTTGGCGCCCGAGCCCATCACGGCGGAGGCCTGGGTGGCCATTCAGGCCTTGCGCGCCAAGGGCGAGCGGGTTGTCTGCGCGCTCAGCGACAGCTCCCTGGTGCGCGAAGAATTAAATTGTGACCGCGAGCTGGTGCTCGAACAGGGTCAATACCAAGTTAAACCACTTAGTCAGTAAAGGTTAATTACGTCATGGGCAAAAACGTCGTTGTATTGGGCACTCAGTGGGGTGATGAGGGCAAAGGCAAGATCGTCGATCTGCTTACCGATCAGGTTTCCATCGTGGCCCGCTTTCAGGGCGGTCACAACGCCGGTCACACACTGGTCATTGGCGGCAAGAAAACCGTGCTGCACCTGATTCCCTCTGGCATTTTGCGCGAGGGCGTGTCCTGTTTGATCGGCAACGGCGTGGTGCTTTCGCCCGAAGCCCTGATGACGGAAATGAAGGGCCTGGAAGACAGCGGCGTACCCGTGCGCGAGCGCCTGCGTCTGTCGCCCGCCTGCCCGTTAATTTTGCCCTACCATGTGGCGCTGGATCAGGCTCGCGAAGCGGCCAAGGGCGATGCCAAAATTGGCACCACCGGGCGCGGCATTGGCCCGGCCTATGAAGACAAGGTGGCCCGTCGCAGCCTGCGCCTGGGCGATTTGTTTGCGCCTGCGCGCTTCGAAGCCAAGCTGCGCGAAGTGATGGCGCTGCACAATTTCACCCTGACCGAGTACTACAAAGTGCCGGCGGTAGATGTTGAAGAAGTCTTGGCGCTGGCTAAGGTATGGGCCGAAGAGCTGAAGCCCATGGTGGCCGATGTAACGGATATTCTGCACTGCGCACGCGAGCGCGGCGAGGGCATTTTGTTCGAAGGCGCACAGGGCTCATTGTTGGATATCGATCACGGTACCTACCCCTTCGTCACCTCGTCTAACACCACTGCCGGCGGTACCGCCACCGGTTCGGGCTTTGGCCCCTTGTACCTGGATTATGTGCTGGGCATTACCAAGGCCTACACCACGCGCGTGGGCTCAGGCCCATTCCCCACCGAGCTGGAGTGCGAAGTAGGTCAGCACCTAGGCGTAAAGGGTCACGAATTTGGTGCCACCACCGGCCGCAAGCGTCGCACTGGATGGTTTGACGCCGTCGCCGTGCGCCACGCCATTCGCATTAACTCCATGTCGGGCATGTGCTTGACCAAACTGGACGTGCTAGATGGCCTGGAGACGGTAAAAGTGTGCGTGGGCTACCAGAACGCTCAGGGCGAGACTATTGGTGTACCCTGTGATGCCGAGGGTTGGGCCGAAATCGTACCTGTGTACGAGTCCATGCCGGGCTGGAGCGAGAGCACTGTGGGTGTTACCACTCTTGAAGGTTTGCCCGAAAACGCACGCAACTACATCAAGCGCCTGGAAGAGTTGACGGGAGCGCCCATCGATATTGTTTCCACCGGCCCCGACCGTGTCGAAACCATTGTATTGCGCCATCCTTTTGCGTAATTTAGATTGGGTTTCGCAGTCTAAAGAGCCCGGCATTGCCGGGCTTTTTTTTACAATCGGGCTCGTGCCCGTTAAGCCGATTATCGAGTTTCAGAGTCCCATAGTCCCATAGTCCACCCAGGCTACATTGCCTGCGCCAAATCCGCGTGGTTTTACGTGTTGCTGTCATCGCAGAGCCTTAACAAAGCCTTTGCCGGTGGCCCGCGCAAGGATTGCTGGAGACTTTGCTAAAGCACACGGTTGCATATTGCGCTACTTTGGATGCAGGTCTTATATTACGCGCGATTTCCCGCCTCGCTCAGTCTCTCCAGGAATCCCTCATGTCCTATGTGCCCCAGGCAGTTCTGATTATCAATGAATGTGTGACCGATCGGCTTAAGCAGCAGATTAACGAATTTGCCTATTCGCACGGCATCGCCTTGACGCTGATGCCGGAAGATAGCTTTTACGCCCGCCCCCCCCAGGCCGGCTGCCACCTATTGGCGGTGTTGGACATCGACAAGGCACACCGCTATCTCGACTTGGCCGCGCGACACAAGTTCTCGCTGGGTGTCATTCCGGCGGAGGGGCAAACCCGATTGTGCGAGTGGTTGCGCTTGCCTTCGTTGCTTGACGATGCCTTGGCGCTGGCGTTTTCATCGGACCACCCGCCCGTGGAGTTACTGCGCTGCAACGGAGAAATTGCCATAGGCATGATCACGTTGGGGACCAATCCTTTCATAGACGGCCGCAGCAAAGTATTTCGCGATCGAAACCAGTCGCGTGTGAAACGCCTGTTGTTTTTGTGGGCCATTGTATGGCGCAGTGTTTTGAGTCTATTTCGCATTCAGCCCTTTGCGGCCACCTTGAAGCTGGCCGATGGCGCCGCAGTAAACACGGCGATTACCGGCATGGTGGCTATTGAAAACGATGTGCGAGGCCCGGCGGCGCGATTACTGGGGCGGCACTTGAGCGTCGAAAATGGCTTCATTAATGCAATTTTTATCGCGCCCAAATCCATTTGGGCCTATCTCGCGTTTTTAAAGGATGCACTGCTCTATAAAAACCAGCCGCTTGCCAAACTCAGCGATGCGGTGAGCTTCATTCGCTGCCAATCTATTGTGGTGGAGTTGAAGGGAGAGCGCGATTACTTTGTGGACGGGCGCCGCAGAACTGCGGAAACCTTGGTTATGGCGGTAGAACCCAACGCCCTGTGTCTCAATGTGATGCCGCCTGCGGTAGATCAGAAGGAATACAAGGAATACACCCGCACCGATAAATTGCCTCGTGGTGACGAGCAGCTAAAATTTATCGCCAATGCACTGCCATTATTTACCCACGCGGCGGAAACAGATTTTAAAGACCTGTTTATTCAGTTGCGTGAGGTGGCCAGGCCGCACGATACGTTTATCACGTTAATGGTATTGAGTGCGGTGGTGGCCAGTCTGGGGCTGTTTTTGTCCAGCCCAGCGGTCATTATTGGCGCCATGGTGTTGGCGCCGTTGATGTCGCCGATTATTTCGCTGGCGATGGGCTTTTTACGGCAAGATCGCACGCTGCTGATTCAGTCGCTCGAAACCATTGGTATCGGTATGTGCCTGGCACTTGGCACAGCTGCCTTGGTTACGCTAATGATTCCGCTAGACCGCATTACTGGCGAAATCGCTGGGCGCTTGCAGCCCAACCTGTTGGATTTGGGCGTCGCGATTGCGTCTGGAATTGCCGGTGCCTATGCCTATGTGCGCGAAGATGTGGCCAAGAGTGTTTCCGGCGTGGCGATAGCTGTGGCGTTGGTGCCGCCCTTGTGTGTGGCGGGTATTGGACTGGGTTGGTTGGATTGGCAGGTTATCAATGGCGCCATGTTGTTGTTTTTAACCAACTTGGTAGGCATTTCGCTAGCGGCGGCGCTGACGTTTCTCATTTTGGGGTTTGCGCCCTTGGAGCGCGCCCGCAAAGGGCTGATGTTTTCGCTGTTGTTAATGTGCGTTATTGCCATCCCTTTATCGGTTGCCATGTGGGACATGGCGCAGCACTGGCAATTGGAGCAGCGTCTGGCCGAGTTGGAGGTAACCGTCGGCGGCAAGCGCGTGCAATTGGCGGACTTACAGGTGCGTATGCACAGCGAGCACACCGTCATAGTGGCGGACGTATTGAGCGAGCAGTTGTTGTCGCGCGAGGAAATGTCGGAACTCAAGCGATTGCTGGAACAGCAGACCGGTCAGGCATTGCAATTACAGCTAAAACCAAGGGTTGTGCTGTAGCTTTACACTTGGCGACCGGTAGTCGGCGCATAAAAAACCGGCGCAAGCCGGTTTTTTTATCGAGCGAGAGCGGGCATTAGCCTTTGGCGCGGCCCTTGAACTCGCCGGTACGGGTGTCGATCTCGATAGCTTCACCGATTTCGATAAACGCGGCAACTTGCAATTCGTAGCCATTGTCCAGCTTGGCCACTTTCATGACCTTGCCAGAGGTATCGCCGCGGGCGGCTGGCTCAGTGTAGGCCACTGTGCGCACGATAGTGGTGGGCAGTTCGATAGAGATGGCCTTGCCTTCATAGAAAACGGCTTCGCAGGTTTCCTGCATGCCATCGACGATAAAGTTGGCGGTCTCGCCCAGGTTTTCCTTTTCCACGTCGATCTGGTTGTACTCTTCGTCCATGAAGACGTAGAGCGGATCGGCGAAGTAGGAGTAAGTCACTTCTTTGCGCTCAAGAATAATGGGCTCGAGCTTGTCGTCGGCCTTAAATACAGGCTCCTGCGACGCACCTGTAATCAGGTTTTTTAACTTCATTTTGCAAACAGCAGCGTTGCGACCGGATTTATTGAACTCCGATTTCAGCACAACCCAGGCCTGACCATCGAGGTTCATAACCTGGCCGGCGCGGAACTCTTGAGCAGTTTTCATAGCATATTCACCGAAATTTAAGGCGTTAAAAACGCGCAGTACTATACCTGATTGGTGCAAAATTGCACGATATTTGACGCCAGATCCCCCTGCTCACACAGCTGCTGACGCCACTGGTACGCGTGCTGCTGCCAGCGGGGCAGCTGGTCGAGCAGGTCGTGCCAGGGCGCGCTTGGCTCGGCTTGGGGCTGGTTCCACAGGGTGTGGGCCAGTGCAATCTGCGCCGTTAAAGGCGCCTCCAGCCCGGCCAGGTAAAGGTCGAGAAAGGCCGCTAGCTTGACCAGGTGTGTGGCTTCTTCCTGTGGGTAGATGTGCCAGATCATGGGGCGGCCCAGTACCTGGCTGCGCACAAAGGATTCCTCGCCGCGTACAAAATTCAGATCGCATAGCGCCAGCAGCAGGTCGTAGTCGGGCTGGCTCAGGAAGGGCAAGCCTACCAGCTGTAGGTTGCCGCGCTGCTGGCACTGCTGCGGCGCCAGTGTGCTACTCAGCCAGCGATTAACGCCCTCTACCATACGGCCCTGGGGCACTAGCAGGGTGATCGGCGTCCGGTAGTGGCTGAGCGAGGTGAGTAAATCCGGTAGGGCGGCATTCTCGTAGGCAAACAGGCTTAAGGTGAGCTCCCCCGCTTGGGCTGGCGCGAGCCCTAATTGCGAGCGCCATTGGGCCCGCCGGGGTGCGTCGGCATCGGTTAGCTCGGCCAGAGCCGGCTCCCACAGCAGCCCCCCGGTGCCCGGCTCGAAACCGGGGAAGAAAAACGTTTTGCGCAGCCCGTGCACGGGCGATTGATTGAGGTGGTAGTCCTTGACCCAGGCTTCGGCGCTCAGGTATTCCAGGTTCAGCCACAGGGGACGGCGTTCGCGCATGGCCGCGATGTAGCGCTCTGGCAGGTGGCAGCCAAAGGCCTCGATCACCACCTCGCCCGGCGCTACCTCGGGCAGGGGTTCGCGCCAGTGGCGCACGACTACGCCCTGGATTTGCTGACTGGACTCAGTCGTTGCGACGGCCGGGCACAGGGCTTGAAAGCTCGCCAAGTCATCTACCCAAAGGGTGACCTGGCAACTAAAGCGGCGCTGTAGTTGCAGCGCCAGGCGCCAGCAGACGCCGATATCGCCAAAATTATCAATTACGCGGCAGAAAATGTGCCAGTCTGTGGGTGTTGTCATGTGGAGTCCTTGCAGCTGAGGCATTATAGCCAGGTCGCGCGGGCAGTGTTGGGGAACTCGGCGCCACAGCCGGCGTCTGATAGCCATTCGCGAACAGTTTACGAGGGAATTACGCATGGGTATTTGCAGGAGGATTTGGCTGCTGGGGCTGGGCATAGGGTTGAGCGCATGTGGCTCGGCGCCGGCACCGGCGCCGGTGCAAGCGGTAACCATGGATCAACTGGCGCACCATCGATGGGTGCTGAAAACGATCGACGGCGAGCCTGTGCCGGGCAATAAACTCGGCGCCCACGGCAAGGGTTTGGTGCCGGAGCTGGACTTCGGCGAGCGGCCCCACGTGGCGGGCTATGCCGGCTGTAATCGCTTTAAGGGGCAGGCCGAGCTGGACGATGCGGGCCGCTTTCGCGTACAGCACCTGGCCACCACCATGATGATGTGCCCTGAAGCCTCCATGGCATTGGAGCGCCGTTACACGGAATTTCTGGGCGACTGGAGTCAACTGCAACTGCGCGACAACCAATTGTTGCTTACCCGGGATGGCCAGCAGTGGGTTTTCAGTCTATTTGACTGGGTGCAATAGCCGCTCTATCCCGCGATCCAGGTGTCGGATTAGCCAATGGTACAAGCCGAGCCCAACCGCAATGCCCGCGCCATTGGCGAGCAGGTCGCGCAGATCGAAGCTCCGCAGGGGTACAAAATGCTGGCCTATTTCTATGGCGAGCGAGTAGCCCAACAGCCCCGCAAACGCCTGCCAGTGGCGTGCGCGCGGCAGCGCCAACATGATCGAAACGCCGGCAACCACATAGCCGGTAATATGCAGCACCAGGTCGTTGACACTGGCCAGGGTGGCGCCCGGCTGGGGCGTTAATCCCAGCCAGGTAAACAGGCCAAGGAGCAGGCCAAATTGCAGGCGCTTGAGGCCTCGGTAGTGTGTCAGCATGATCTATTGCGGTGCCTTTTCGGTGTGGTAGATGTGCAGGTCGCGCTGAGGAAATGGAATACTGATGCCCACTGCATCAAATTGCTTTTTCACAGCTCGGGTGACATCCCAATAGACGTCCCAATAATCTTCCGTCTTGACCCAGGGACGCACCACAAAATCCACCGACGACTCGTTCAAGGTGTGCAGCTTTACCACTGGCTCGGGGTTGGCAAGCACCCGGTCGTGTTGCTCGAGAATCTGGGTGAGCACAGCCTCGGCGTGATCCACGTCGTCCTGGTAGCCAATGCCAAACACCATGTCTACTCGGCGCACCGACTGCGCGGTGACATTGCGAATCACATCGCCCCAGATTTTATTGTTGGGTATAACCAGCGTCTGGTTGTCGAAGGTGAGCACGGTGGTGGACACCAGGCTCATGCTTTGCACCTGGCCCTTAACGCCGGCCGCCTCGATCACATCGCCTACGTCAAAGGGGCGATAAAATAAAATCATCATGCCCGAGGCAAAATTGCCCAGCGTATCTTGCAGGGCAAAGCCCACGATAAATCCGGCCACTCCCAGGCCCGCCAGAATCGGGCCCACCGAAACGCCAAGCTGCCCCAGCGCGATCAGAATACCCACAAACATCACCAGCCGGCCGGCTAGTTTCACCAGCATGTCTTCCATCAGTGAAGACACCTGCATGTTGGAGCGCCGTAAACTTTTTTGCAGCAATTTACTGATCGAGCGCGACAGCAGATAAAACAGGCCCAGAATGGCCGCAAAGACAATTAATTTGAAAAATAAACCGGCGCCATTGTGTTTGATAAAGCGCAGGGTATCCGCAAGCCAGGCCTGCGCTAAACGCTTGATTAAATTGGCGTCGAGAATGTCGGCGGTAATGTTGCCCGTGGTGCGAATTAGCAGTTCCTGGTAGCGCCCGGTGTCCAGGTTGTTGTCGCGTAACAGCCCAATCACCACCTGCAAACTGTGGGTGATGAGGGCGAGTTTTTCCTCGAGCGCCCGCTTGCGATCTCCGGTGTCTTTATCGTCCGGGCGGCTTTCCAGATGGCTGCTGGCGTTTTCAATGTCTTTTTGCACTAAGCTGATCTGACCGGCCAGAATTTCCGCGCGCTGGCTCAGCGATTGATTGAGAAAGCGTTGTGAATCGCTGTTGTTCAGCCCCAGCTCTCCCAGGTTTTCGGCGTGCTGGCTGAGTGCGGTAAGGCCTGTGTCGATAAATTCATTGTGCTCGCGGAAGGCCGCCAGCCATTCGATGGAGAGTGGCTGATAATCGCCGTCGAGCGCATCTATTTCACTTTGGCGGTCTTCTACGGCGCGCCGGATCAGTGGCCCGATGCGCAATAGTTTGGGGGCCAGCTGCTGTTTTACTTGGGTGACGTCGAGTCCCGCCTCCGTATCCTCGATGAGCGCCAGGGCCAGTTGATCGTAAACCTCCAGCAGTCTGAGGTGTCGCTGCACTAGACGGACATCCAGCGAGGCCTGGCTTTCGCCGGTGAGATGTTGGCGCTCGCTGCGCAGCTGCGAGATCTCTTGCTGCAGCGTTGTCGATTTTTCTATGAGCGACTGCGTATATTCCGACTGCGCCAGGGCCGAACCGCACAGGCCCAAACTTAGCAGCAGTATCCAGGTCAAAGGTTTCATCTGTGTCCCCCAGGTTGGCGGGCGCAGCGCGCCCCGTCAGTGCGGTCATTCAACCACACTTCGGCGGCGGTTACAGGGGGTTGGCGGTCTCCAGATTGCGTCGGAACCAGCCGGCAATGGAGTAGCGGTCGGTGATGGCGGGCAGCACTTCGTGCGGGAAGCGCTCGCTCCAAAACAGCAGCAGGTCGCCGCCTTTGGGCGCAATCTGGTCGATGACGGTGTCGTCGCTATCGCTGTAGAGCACCAGTTCGCCGCCGTCACCGGGACGCCACGCGGGATTAAGGTAGCAGACGCTAGTCAATACGCGCGCCCCGCGCCCGCGCAGGGCGTCCACGTGCTTGCGGTAAAAAGCGCCGGGCGGATAGTGCGCAAAGTGGGCCTCGTATTCAAACAGGCCGGCAAAAAACGTGCGGTTAACGGCGAGACGAATGGCTTCCATCTGGGCCAGGTACTCTGCCTGCGGCGCCGATTGACCGTCAAACCAAATGGTTTGGTCGCGCCGAATCTGGGCGCGCGTCTTGCCGTCCAAGCCCACGCCCGCGCGCTGCCAGTCGTTGCTTTGCATCGCCTCCCAGCGCAGCTGGGCCACCAGCTCGGTCGATAAAAAGTTGGGCAGCAGCACCCAGCCTTGCCGGTGCAGGCTGTCCAGGTAATCGGAACCGTCGCCGCCGGTGCCGTGTGCGTTTTGAGCCCTTGTCATGGCGTAGTCCAGCTAAATGGGGGCGCGATTGTAGGGCTGCAGGTGCGTGGGGTACAGTATTTTTTGGATAAAAATTGAGCCGCCCCGGTCAGGTGGCTGCCGGTGTGCGGCAGGTGTGGCGGGCGCACCTGGGCTGCCCGTCCTTCGACGGCTCTAAACCTCAGAGTAAGACATTATTATCGATGAGGCGCTTTGGAAAGCGGGCGCATTTTAAGCCACTTTGTGCAGGTCGCCGGGCGCGCGCGTTATAAGTGCGGCCCGGTCGGGCTTTTGTACTTGAACTGGATCAAGCTTTGGCATTTTAGGCCGGCACCGGCCGCCCTCGGCTGGTACGCCCGTAAATCAAGGGGGGCGGGCTTTGCGAGTATTGCGAACAGTTGTTAACGGTTTTCCATGCGATTGTAATCGAGCAGGCCATAGCCAATGGGGTCGCGTGCGCGATACAAGCGGTGCACTCGGTCGCTAAAGGCCCAGAACTGCGGGGCATTGCGGCGCACGCCAAAGGCGTCTTTAAGCGATCGGTAATCGCGCTCGCTAGCGAGGCCGCGCAGCGCGCCTTCGAAGGCTGAAATGGCATTGGCGTGCAAGTGGAAAAACGCATTGGGGTAATAGGTGAGCACACCCTCGGCCACGCTCAGCGTATCTTCCTCGGGCAGTCGATTGTGGTGCTCCAGAAGCAGGCTGGTGATATTGCTGTGCGATTTATTGAGTGCCAGGGTTACCAGTACTGGTTCGTAAGGGGCGGGTTGTTCGATGAGCAGCAAACTGGTGTCCGGCAGCCACTGCAGGTGTTTGCCGCGTTGGCGCTGTAGCTTAAGCAAAGCCTCTTGAGTAGCCGGCGCCAAGCGTAAATTGCCATGCAGGTTGTGATCGAGGTTGCGCACACCATCTAGGTGGCGCTGCAGCTTGTCGAACAGTTCTTGCTTGGGGGTGTCGGTGTTAAATTGCACCTGCGTCTGCCAGTGATTGTCCAGTTCCAAGGTTTTGAAATAGGTGTAGGCATCCTCGTGAGCGCCCCGGTACCAATAGGCCAGCTCCGCCTTAGCGGCATCGGTGGGCAATAAGTTTAAAAAGTTTTGCTCGCCCTCCATGCGCAGAAAATCCATGTAGGTGCGGGTAAGCAGTTGGTGGCCCACATTGCCGTACACATCGAATCCGGCCACCAGCAGGTAGTGGATGCGCTCTAGTAGTGGGTAGGTGATGACCCAGGCGGTCTTGGGGGCTTCGCCCACCAGGCCCTGCACAACGGTGGCGCTGTCAAAGTGGCGCATGACGGTCAGTGCCGCATTGGGGTTGTGGCCATCGCCCTGCCAAATCATTTCCAGGCTCGGGCCCTGGTATTGAGCCATGGTATTTTTCAGCATTTGATTGCGGGCCTTGAGGTAGGCTCGCTGGTGCTTGGCGTAGGTCAACCAGCCGAGTGCACCGGCGGTGCTGTCGCGCTCGGCTGGGAGGTTGAGCTTGTCGCTATTGGCCGCTAGAAAGCCGGCGAAATCGGCCACGTCTGGGTACTCGGGGTCCACAAAAAAGACCCAGAATTGATCGTTAATGACATTGAGTGCCGTTTGCCCGCGGCACACCGGCCCCTTGATAAAGCCCATAATGGTGAATTGCGCTTCCTCCAGCATGAAGCGATAACGCGCCTTCACCGGCAGTGCTTCAAAGGCTTTAAAGGGGTTGGCGGAGGTCACTGGGTCGTAATCGGGCAGGGCCGTTACGGTGTAGTCGGCATCTTTGAACCAAGCCTGCCAGCGCGCGCGTTTTTGCGCGTCCAACCGATAGGGCATGTGGCTCTTGGCGACAATGCTGTCGGGGTTGGGGATCAGTCGGTAGTAAACCCGCGCCACACCTGGCGCATCAAAGGGCCGGCGGCTGACAATGCGCTGCACAGGCGAGCCGGGCGGGGTGCTGGCGCGCACCAGTTTGAAAAATTGGCGGCTGTCGCCCGCGTCGAAATAGAGGTTTGCGAGATACAAATGTTCGTAAATGTAACGGCCCATGAGCTGGGTTTTTAGATCGGGGCCGTTTAAAAACGCCTCCCAGGCCTGCACCTCAGCCTCGAACTTGTGGCTGAGGTCTTCTTGCATGGGGGTGCCCTTGGTAATCCAGTCACTGAGCAGTTGGTGTTCCGATTCGCTGATGGCGGGCATGCCATAGGGCATACCGCCTTGGGGGAAGCGCTTGGCATAGCGGTCGAACTCTTCGGCGCTGGGGCAGCTTTGTTCCCTGTCGATACCAAAGTCAAATGTATCGGGTAGCGGGCCCTCGGCGGGCAGTGCGACTTGCTTTTTTAGCGACAGCATTTGCAGCATGACGCTGGCGGCTTGATTGGCTTCGGGAGATTGTGCGCGCTCGTTTAACACCGGGAAAAAGCCCTTCTCGCGCCATTCGGCCGCCGACTGCGCATCGATATGCAGGCGCGTCAGGCTGGCTGCCAGCAGCCGGGTGCCGTCGTAAACTTTGGTTTTGCTCGCGCCTCGCTCGAGCCCAGCGGCGGATTCCAGTTTGAGTTGGCAGGGCGCATCGTAGCAGCCGTGGCAGACTACGCAGCGATTTTCGAGCAGGGGTTTAATGGCGCTTTGATAGTGGCGGTAGGCGTCGGTGGTTTCTGCGTTGGTCTGCACGCGGTTGGCCGGATCACTGGTGCCAAACCGGTCCAGTGGCGATGCCAGCAGCAGACTGCACCCGGCGACGAGTGTGAGCAATAGGGTGCAGCTGAGTTTGCGCATGGGTATTCCCGATAGTAGTTAGTGATTGGCAGGTCAGGCTAATTTAACTGGCAAGTGATCTGCCGTCGCGCGCAGCGCTAATATCTGGGCGCCTGCTCGCCGATTACTTGCGTTTGCCGATGACCCGCCAGCCGGCGTTAATCAACGGTTTGTCGGCGTGTAACATCTGGGCGACATCGAATTGTTTTTTGATGTCGGAGGTGGTGTAAAACGCCTTGGGATCAATCCGGGCAATCAATTGACAGAGCGCAGGTATGCGTTTACGGCTTTCGGAAATCAATAAAATTTCCACGTCCTGATCATCGTCGAAGCGGGCCGCCAATTCGATAACCGAGTAGTTGTGTTCGCGCAGTATACGGGCCAGACAGATGTCGGGGTTGTGGGTCACTACGCGCACCAGCTCTCGGCCCATGGCGAGTTTGGCTTCGAGGGTGATACCCACGTAATTGCCGGCTGCAAAACCGCCGGCGTAGGCCACGGCCAGGTACCATTTGTCCAGATGAGTGATTACCTGGCTGGCTGCCACAATCCATAGCAGTACTTCAAAAAAACCCACCAGTGCAGACAGGGCGCGATAACCCCTGAAAACCATCAGCGTGCGCAGGGTGCCCAGACTGACATCGGTTAGGCGTGCGCAGAAAATGGCCGCGCACAAAAGCGCGGGATGCTGGTGCAAAAATGCCAGCAGTTCGGTCATCGGCAGGGGCTCGCCATCAGGAAATGCGTGTCATCAGTTAAACATTTCCATCAGCCGACGGCCGGGTTCTTCATCGCGCATAAACGCCTCGCCCACCAGAAAGGTATTCACATTGTAGCCGCGCATGATTTTAACGTCGTCGATATTGTGAATGCCCGATTCGCTGACGACGATGCGGTCGTCTTCGATATAGGGCAGCAGCGCAAAGGTGGTATCCAGGCTGGTTTCGAAATTATGCAGATTGCGGTTGTTAATGCCGATCAATTTATTGGGTAGGTCCAGCGCCAAGTCGAGCTCGGCGCGATCGTGCACCTCGACCAGTACATCCATGCCCAGTTCGAGTGCGGTGGTGTTTAAACTCACCAGCTGCTGCTTGTCCAAGGCGGCTACGATCAACAAAATGCAGTCGGCGCCGATGGCCCGCGCTTCCACCAGCTGGTAGTCGTCGATCATAAAGTCCTTGCGAATCACCGGTAGCGTGCTGGCTGCGCGAGCCTGCTTCAGGTAGGTTTCCGAACCTTGGAAAAAATCGGCATCGGTGAGTACCGACAAACAGGCGGCGCCACCTTTTTCGTAGCTTTTGGCAATTTCCGTGGGGTCGAAATGCTCGCGAATCACGCCTTTGGAGGGCGAGGCCTTTTTGATTTCCGCGATAACAGCCGCCTGCTGCTGGGCCAGCTTGCGCTCGATGGCCGCCACAAAGCCGCGCGGCGCACTTTGCTGCTGCGCCTCGTTTAGCAATTGTTGTGTACCGATTTTGCGCGAGCGCTCGGCAATTTCCTGTTTTTTACGCGCTAGAATGTTGCGCAGTACCGTGGGTGTAGAAGACATAAGCAAACCTGTTTGTGGTGCATTTAGAGCGCGCGCAGGCACTCGGTAAACGCGGCCAGTTCTTGAATTTTTTCCCGGGCCAGGCCAGAGCCGATGGCATCTTGAGCCATGGCCACGCCCTGCGCGAGAGAGTCGGCCACGCCGCTGACATAAATGGCGGCGCCAGCGTTAAGCGCAATAATATCTGCCGCTTTGTTGGCGGCCGGGTGATCGCGCTTGCCCAGGGCGTTGCGAATTAACGCCAGAGATTCTGTGGCGTCGTGCACTGACAGGCCATCGAGCGAGGCCGGTGCAATGCCAAATTCGGCCGGGTCGATGCGGTATTCGGTCACCGCGCCGTCGCGCAACTCCGCCACCAGGGTAGCGCCGCTGAGGGAGATTTCGTCTAAACCATCGTCGGCGTGTACCACCAGCACGTGCGTTGAGCCCAGGCGGCCCAGAACTTCGGCCATGGTGCGACACAGCTCGGGTTTGAAAACACCGATGACCTGGCGCTGCACCAGCGCGGGATTGGTCATGGGGCCCAGCATATTAAACAGGGTGCGCAGCCCCATCTCGCGGCGCGGCCCAATGGCGTGCTTCATGGCACTGTGGTGGGCCGGCGCAAACATAAAGCCCACACCCAAGGCATCAATGCACTTTTTAACCTGTTCGGGTGTCAGATCCAAGTGCACCCCTGCGGCTTCCAGCACGTCAGCACTGCCCGTAGAGGACGACACTGAGCGGTTGCCGTGCTTGGCAACGCGTACACCGCAAGCGGCCGCCACAAAGGCGCTGGCGGTGGATACGTTGAATAGATTGGCGCCGTCGCCGCCGGTACCACAGGTGTCAACCAAGTGGGTTTGGTCAATCTCCACCCGCGCGGCCAATTCGCGCATGACACTGGCGGCGCCGGTGATTTCGTCGACGGTTTCGCCCTTCATGCGCAGGCCCATCAACAGGGCGCCAATTTGTGCGGCGGTGGCCTGGCCGGTCATTACCGCGCGCATAACTTCGGTCATTTGCGCCTGGCTGAGTGAGGCGCCGCCGGCGATATGATTGAGTGCTGCTTTCAAATCCACGGCTTAGCCTCCCTGCGATTGTAGAAAGTTATCGAGCAGCGCATGGCCCTGCTCTGAGAGGATGGACTCCGGGTGAAATTGCACGCCCTCCACGTTCAGGCTTTTGTGGCGCACGCCCATAATTTCGTCCACCCGCCCATCGTCGTGTTGGGTCCAGGCAGTCATTTCCAGGCACTCGGGGAGGGAGTCTTTGTCGATTACCAGCGAGTGGTAGCGGGTACACACCAGCGGATTTTTCAGCCCCTTAAACACGCCCGAATTGTTGTGATAAATGGGCGAGGTTTTGCCGTGCATGACCTCTCTGGCCCGCACAATTTTGCCGCCAAATACCTGCCCAATGGATTGGTGGCCCAGGCAAATACCCAGGATGGGCAGCTTGCCGGCATAGGTGCGGATGGCTTCGACCGAAATGCCGGCCTCGTTGGGCGTACAGGGGCCGGGCGAAATCACCAGCCGCTCGGGTGCCAGATCTGCAATATCCGCCACCGAAATTTCGTCGTTGCGAATGACGTTGACCTCGGCCTTTAGCTCGGCCAGGTATTGCACCACGTTGTAGGTAAAGGAGTCGTAATTGTCGATCATCAGTAACATGTCATAGCTCCTTTACAGCACCATATCGACGGCGCGGAACATGGCGCGGGCCTTGTTCATGGTTTCTTTCCATTCCAATTCGGGCACCGAATCGGCCACCACACCGGCGCCGGCCTGAATGTAGAGGGTGCCATTTTTAATGACTGCAGTGCGAATGGCGATGGCGGTGTCCATGGCGCCGTTCCACGCCAGATAACCAATAGCTCCGCCGTAGATACCGCGCTTTTCGCTTTCGAGTTCGTCGATAATCTCCATGGCGCGAATTTTAGGTGCGCCCGAGAGAGTGCCGGCCGGCAGCGCGGCGCGCAACACGTCCATGGCTGTTAATCCGGGTTTCACTTGGCCGGTCACATTGCTGGTAATGTGCATCACGTGGCTGTAGCGCTCCACCACCATTTTATCGGTCAGTTTTACGCTGCCGGTTTGGCTCACGCGGCCCACGTCGTTGCGGCCCAGGTCGATGAGCATTAGGTGCTCGGCGACCTCCTTTGGATCGTTGACTAAATCCTGCTCGAGCGCGCGATCTTCCTCCTCTGTATGACCCCGCCGGCGCGTGCCGGCAATGGGGCGCACGGTCACTTCGCCGTGCTCAAAGCGGGCCAGAATTTCGGGGCTGGAGCCCACCACCTGGTGATCGCCCAGGTCTAAAAAATACATGTAGGGCGAGGGATTTAGGCAGCGCAGGGCGCGGTAAAGGTTGAGCGGTTCGGCGTCGAAGGGGATAGACAAACGCTGGGAAACCACCACCTGCATGGTGTCGCCCGCCAGTACATAGTCTTTGATTTTTTGTACGGCGGCGTGAAAATTTTGCTCGCCAAAGCTCGAGGTAAAATCTGATTCGCGGGCCGCTTGACCCTGCAGCCGCATGGGGGCAGTGGCCGGC
>NZ_JBTUOC010000050.1:0-29472 GCF_058345725.1 Simiduia sp.
CCAGCTGGGTAACCGATACCGATTTGCCCTGGTAGATCATGGAACCTCTCCAATTTCTCAGTGATGACATTGCATGCGCCTGACGTCACACACTCAGACGCCCAGACATTAATTCAAACGTATGTTTGACACACTATATACGTTTAGCAACTAAAGGTGAATAGTGTAGACCTTGGTGGGTTACAGCTTGATATGAAAATCGTCGGCGTCGTCTAACACGGGAAATTTATCCCGCAACCGCGCCAGTTGAAACAGGGATAGCTCGGCCCGAATAACGGTTTCACCGCCTTCATTTTCAGCCATGGCATCGCCCAGGGGGTCGTAGCATTGACTGTCTCCCGCGTAGGTGAAACCTTCGCCATCGATACCCACCCGGTTAACACCCGCCACATAGGACTGGTTTTCTATAGCGCGGGCCGGTAGCAGACGACGCCATTGTCGGGCACGCGCATCTGGCCAGTTAGCCACATAAAACAGCAGGTCATAATCTTTTTGCGATCGGCTCCACACCGGAAAGCGCAGGTCGTAGCAAATCATGGGACAACATCGCCAGCCCTGACAGGTAAACACCTTGCGCTGTTGGCCGGCACTGAACACCTCGTGTTCGCCGGCCATGCTAAAGAGGTGGCGTTTATCGTAGCTGTCGTAGTTGCCATCGGGCGGCATCCAAATCAAGCGATTAAAGTAGCGCCCTTCGTCCCGCACGATATAGCTACCCGTGAGGGTAAGTTGATGTTTAGCTGCCTGCTCGGCCATCCAGTGCAGAGTTGGCCCCTCAGCCGGCTCGGCAAAATCCTCGGCAGCCTGCGTGAAACCGCTACTGAAAGTTTCCGGTAAAATGGCCAAATCCAGGCCAAGTGCACCCTCGTCCAGCAAATCGGCCAATAATTGGCGGTTGTCTGCCGGGGCCTGCCAGACCAAGTCGGCCTGAATCAGCCCCACTGCCAAGCGTTCTTTCACATACACCTCAGCTTATGACGTTTTTTACCGCTGTGCGATCGTTTCCTTCGATAGCACCAACGCCCTGTCGCGCGCCAACTGCGCTTGCTCTGGCTCGTCTACGCGCTCCCAATAGAGCGCGGCGCGATACCAGGAGGCCACACTCTGCTGGCGGTAATAGTTAATGTACTGCACTTTTGATTTTGCCTGCTGGCGCCAAGCCAGCATTAATTCGGAGGTTTCTGCGGCAGACTGCCAATAGCCTGCAGCCAGTTCGCGCTCTTTAGCCAAGCCGGCCAATTCGGCAGCCTGTTGAAAGGCACTGCCGGCATAGCGCAAAACATTCATGGCCAAAATCTGCCGTTTGCGCTGTAACTTTGGGTCGGACTCGGCGCGATCGGCCCACAGGCTGCGCGATTGTAGATACAGTGCATCGCCACGCTCCTTCAAGGCTTCATAGGCGTCGCCAGCCACGTCTTCAGCCTCGCCCTTGTCGTCGAGTGCGCGCCAGCTGTCGTAAGCCTGCTGATAAGTGCCAAAGATCCGATCCAGGGTATTGTTCAAGTTTTTGTATACGGTTAATGCGTTGCCGTAAGCGGATTTATCCACGTAGCGCTGGGCGCTGGCCTGATCCTGCTGTACAGACCAATAGAGCGCTTCGACCTGCGCTAAAGATTGCTCAATAGCCTCTTCCGATGGCAATAACTCTGCAGGCTTATCGAGGCTAAATGGCATTGGGACGCCTTTAAACCCCGCAACCTGGCAATAACCCGTCAAGCCGCCGGCGAGATCGCAATCCTTGATGAGTTGCGATTGCTGCTGTTGGCACAGGCTTTTGTCGGTGGCGTCTGTCAGCGATGCGCAGTCGCACTGAATATTGACACACTGATTCGCCATGGCGCTTGCCGGCACGAGCAGTAAGCCCAGTGCCAATGGTGCACAGTGTTTTAACACAGTCCTAAAGATCATGGTTTTCATTGCTGGCCCCTGTTATTGATTTGGTGGTGTGACGGGCTTCACCCTTTTAGTGCATCTCCACATTAAATCGGCGCACGGTTGAGTGCAATACGTTATTAAAATTAGACGGACTTATTCTGAATCCTGAGTCATCACATTACCGCAGCGCGTCAATGCTACACATAACAACAGTGCTGCCAGCGCAACAGCGCCGGCTAGCCAAAAAGTTGCCGCCGCCGATGTGTCCCACATAACCCCACTCAACCATGCCCCGACTGCGCCGCCGGCGCCAAAGCTGACTGAAGAATAAAGGGCCTGCCCCTGCCCATCGGCCCCAACGAATGCCCGCCGTACCCACTCTATCGCAATGGCGTGGGTTAAACCAAAACTGGCCGCGTGCAGCAACTGAGCCAGTATCAGTACCCCTAACCAATCCACAAAAGCCGCCAACAAGCACCAGCGCACCAACGTTAGCGACACGCCCACCCACAGTAAGGCCATCATGGAAAAGCGCGCCAGTAGGCGATACATACCCCAAAACAAAACGATCTCCGCCACCACGCCCAGCGCCCATAGCCAACCGATGGTTGCCGCACTGTAACCCGCCTGGTCCAGAAAGATACTGTAAAAGGTGTAGTAAGGCCCGTGACTCACCTGCAGTAAAAATGCGATGAGTAAAAACAGCCAAATAGCGGGCTGGCGCAGCCGGTCGCCAAAGCGCAGTGGCGTACTGGCCGATACGTTTAAAGGCGCATTGGGAACCGCGAGAGAGGTCAACCAAATTAGCGCCAGACAGCCGATGGCCACCAGCGGCAAGGTTAGAATGCGGTCGCCTTCAAACCAATAACCAAGACACACCACAACGACGAAAAAACCCAAAGAGCCCCATTGCCGTACCAGGCTGTAACGACCTGTGTGCGGGTAGAGGTGCCCCAGCGTGACCACTTCGAGCTGTGGCAATACCGCGTTCCAAAAAAAGGAAAACGCAAAGACCACCAGCAACAGCCAATAGAATTCGGTGGACAGCAACACGCCGGCAAAGCTGAGCAGAGCTAACAAGCTGCCAAGGCGTATCCAGCCCATGCGATTGCCGCGGCGGTCCGCCAGCCATCCCCAAAAATTGGGCGCCAACAGGCGCGTCAGCATTAACACGGCGGAAAGGACGCCAATATCGTAGCCGTTAAACCCGAGCGCCTTCAGGTACAGGCTCCAGAAAGGTACCAGCACGCCCACCAAGGCAAAGTAGGCAAAATAGACGCTGGAAAGCCGCCAGTAGGGAACCGGCGCCGCAGCAGTGGGCGTCACCGCCGAGCAATATCCGGAACAGTGTGGCTAACGCCGCCGTTCTGACCTCGGTGGCGCAGAAAGTGGTCCATGAGCACTATGGCCATCATGGCCTCGGCAATGGGCGTGGCCCGGATGCCAACGCAGGGATCGTGACGCCCCTTGGTAATCACCTCGACGGGCTGGCCGTGCACGTCAATGCTTCGACCGGGCAAATGCAGGCTCGACGTAGGCTTAAGCGCCAGATGTGCCACTATGTCTTGGCCAGAGGATATCCCTCCCAAGATGCCGCCCGCGTGGTTGGACAAAAAACCCGTGGGCGTTAACTCATCGCGGTGCTCTGTGCCCTTTTGGGCGACTGCAGCAAAGCCTGCGCCAATTTCGACACCCTTCACCGCATTGATGCTCATTAATCCGTGCGCCAGATCCGCGTCCAGCCGGTCGAAAATCGGTTCACCCAGCCCGGGCGGTACGCCCTCGGCCACCACGGTGATTTTAGCGCCCACCGAGTTGCCCTCTTTGTTCAAGGCCTGCATATAGGCCTCCATTTCGGGTACTTTACTGGCATCCGGGCAGAAGAACGGATTTTGGCTCACCTGATCCCAATCGACGCTGTCGATGGCAATAGGCCCCAGTTGTGACAGGTAGCCCCGCACCTTGACACCCAGCGCCTGAGCTAAAAATTGTTTGGCTACAGCACCGGCCGCGACGCGCATGGCCGTTTCGCGGGCAGACGAACGTCCGCCGCCACGGTAATCGCGCACGCCGTACTTGTGCATATAGGTGTAGTCGGCGTGGGCCGGGCGAAACTGATCTTTGATATTGGAGTAATCTTTGGAGCGCTGGTCGGTGTTTTCAATCACCATGCCAATGGGGGTACCGGTGGTTTTGCCCTCGAAAACCCCCGACAAGATTTTTACCACATCGGCCTCGCGACGCTGGGTGGTATAGCGCGATTGACCGGGCTTGCGCCGGTCCAGCTCCACTTGAATATCCTGCTCGGAAAGCGTCACGCCGGGCGGACAGCCATCCACAATGCACCCCAGTGCGAGACCGTGGCTTTCGCCAAAGGTAGTTACGGTAAACAGCTTGCCAAAGGTGTTGCCAGAC
Organism: Simiduia sp.; assembly: GCF_058345725.1. Taxonomy (NCBI): domain Bacteria; kingdom Pseudomonadati; phylum Pseudomonadota; class Gammaproteobacteria; order Cellvibrionales; family Cellvibrionaceae; genus Simiduia; species Simiduia sp. Next base: position 4,291 of record NZ_JBTUOC010000050.1, read on the forward strand.
ATAGTATTCTCAATAATTCTTAAGCATCGCAATAAAGTGCGCGGATTATACGCGAATCACACTATTTGTTGCCAAAGTACTGGTCGAGTTCCTGGGCCGACAGAGTGAAAACACCGTGACCACCGCGTTCAAATTCCAGCCATGTAAAGGGCACCTCGGAAAACGCCGCCTCCAGCGCCACCCAGCTATTGCCCACTTCCACAAACACCTGGCCGTGCTCCGACAGGTGCTTGCGCGCCTGCGTTAAAAAATTCCGGGTAAAGTCCAGGCCGTCTTGACCCGACCCCAGACCGATACTGGGCTCGCATAAAAACTCGGGCGGCATAGTAGCCAGATCCTGGGTATCCACGTAGGGTGGATTACACACGATGACATCAAATACCTGGCCAGCCAGCCCGGCAAAACCGTCGGACTGCACCGTTTGTACCTGCTCAGCCAGGTGATAGCGGCTGATATTGGCCTCTGCCACCGCCAAAGCCTCGGGCGAAATATCCGACAGCAGCACCTCTGCCTCCGGAAATGCGTGAGCGCAGGCGATGCCGATACACCCACTGCCGGTGCACATATCCAAAATACGCGCGGGCTCGCGGGGCAGCCAGGGCTCGAAGCCCTGCTCTATTAATTCGCCTAAGGGCGAGCGCGGCACCAACACCCGCTCATCCACCGTAAACGGCAGGCCGGCAAACATCGCCTCGCCGGTCAAGTAGGCCACGGGAATACGCTCGTCGATACGGCGCCGGATCAAATTCAGCAGCAGATCGCGCTCGCGATAGGTCAGACGGCAGTCCAGCAATGCCGGGTTTTCACTCCAGCGCATGTGGATCACATGCAGTGCCAACTGCAGACTCTCATCCCAGGCATTATCGGTGCCGTGGCCAAAAAACACCTCGGCCTGCAACATTTGGCTGGCACCCCAACGCACCCAGTCGCGCAGGGTTTTTAATTCTTCACGGGGGCTAGATTCAGTCACAATAACTCCAGAGGTTGCAGTCGGGGCGCCATTGTATGCGCAACCACTCCAAATGCGTAAAATTTCATCCAAAGTCCGCCAAGAACCGTAAAGCACTGGCGCTCAGAGGCATAATGGCGATAATACACACCCCGAAACACAGCAAGGACTCAGGTCAATGAAAGAGCATTTCGCAAGTATCATCTCCGCAATTGGCGAGGACCTGAGCCGCCCAGGCTTGGCCGACACCCCGGAACGTGCTGCCAAGGCCTTTCAGTTTTTAACACGCGGTTACCAACAGCAGCTGGACGACGTGGTCAACGACGCCCTCTTCCCGTCCGATTCCGACGAGATGATCATCGTGAAAGACATTGAACTCTACTCAATGTGCGAGCACCACCTGCTGCCATTTATCGGGCGCGCTCACGTGGCCTACATCCCCACGGGTAAGGTTTTGGGGCTGTCAAAGGTTGCCCGCATTGTGGATATGTTTGCCCGCAGGCTGCAAATCCAGGAGCAGCTCACCCTGCAAATTGCCGAAACTGTAAAATCGGTGACCGGCGCCGACGGCGTGGGCGTAATAGTCGAGGCGAAACACATGTGCATGATGATGCGCGGTGTTGAAAAACAAAACTCGCTGATGAAAACCTCTGCCATGCTGGGCTCATTCCGCGACAATCCTGCCACCCGCACAGAGTTTCTGAGCCTGGTTCGCTAGCTGCGAACCAAATCTACCCGTATGGCTTGGCGCCCGCGGCCAGCGGGGGCCAGCTTCCCAACACTGAAGACCGCCACGGACGTGCGCAGCCGACGGCTCTTCAGCAAAGCCAGCACCGCCGCCGCATGCTCCGCCCCCGCCGCTAAGTTATCCACTGCCGGCCGATAATCGTGCCCCACCAAGGTGTAGTGCTCGCCACTTGCACCGTTTAAAAAATCCACCAACGCCTGCAGTTGCGCAGCGGAAACTTCCACCCCCCCGGTAGAGGAATACTTTAAGGGGATGGAAAAATAGCCCTGCTCTTGCAGGGAATTAGCGATGGACTTGGCGGGCGTCACCAAGCGGCCCTGTTCGGCAGTGGCTACCTGCACCTCTTCCAATTGCGCAAACACACTCCCATTGCCCCTGCGCACCACATAGATGACCACGTAGACTAAACCGTCGCCGCGCATAACCTCGTACACGCCGTAGTGTTGTTGTGCGTCCAGACCATACAGCGTGGATTTTCCAAAATGGGTATTGGCCCAGGCATTGCTAGTGCCACACAAGAGACCGGCACAGGAAAACAGCTCGCGCCGCTCGGGCAATTGATTTCTCAGCTCGCGAAACACCGCTTGCTCATTGGCGCCGCGCGGCAGCTCGAGCGTTTGGCGCTTAACCTTGCCACTGAGTGTTTCCGCACCTTGCGTGCGCCACTCGTTGTTGATGCGGCGATAAATACCTAGCATTAACAGGTACTCATCTTCCTCGGCCTCAGACTGGTACACCACCCGGCTGTCGGCGGGCAGCTGCCAGTTAATTCGAGCCTGGGCGTTGAATGACATGGCTGCAACAGCGACTGCCATTAACCATTGAAGGCACACATAGCGCGAAAGCTGCACGTTACTGCTCCCTATCGGTCGTGCCAGCAGCGGCGCTGCTGCTAGCTGCCAAATGTTGATTGAAAATTTCTGCCACTTGGGGTGCCTCTGCCTCTAAATGCAAGTGATGACTTCCGGCCAGCGTTACCTGCGCAATATTAGGCAATTGACCGAGCAGCCGCTCCATACCGGGGAATAGCTTGGGCATCCCTTCGCTCGCCAAAATCAAATAACTGGGCACACTGATCGCCTGCGCAAAACCCAATATCTGTTCGGCGGTTAATTTAATCATAGAGGGCGCCAGCAATTTTGGATCTACCCGCCAGGTGACACCGCCTGCCACAGACTTAACTCCGCGCGCCACAATGACACTGGCCGCTGCAGGACTCAGGGGAAAAATCCCCTCTAAACGTACTACCGCAGCCGCAGCCGGATCCGGGTAGACCGGAAACTCGCGCTGGGTATGGCGTGCCAGCGCCGCCATGGCCTTGCCCAATTGGCGGGCCACATCGGTGCTAGCTACTGGCTCGGGCAGTAGGCCGTCGATCAAAAAGAGCTGGGTCACTTTTTCCGGCTGAGCCGCCGCGAAGAGCGCCGCAATAATAGCGCCGCGGGAGTGCCCCAGGAGTCCCACGGGTTCACCGCCAAGCTGATCGATGATATCGGCCAGATCGATAAGGTCATCCCACAAATGATAGGGTGCAGGTGACGTGCGGTGGTAGCTGTGTCCGTGGCCTGCCAAGTCCAGAGCAATGACACTGGCATTGAGCATGGGCGCCAACTCGGAAAAACTGGCGCTGTTGTCCAGCCAACCGTGCAATGCTAAAAATACCGGCGCTCCTGGCTTGTCCCAGTGCTGCGCCGCAAGCGTACGACCATTGCTTAGTTCAAATAACCGCTCGGTGGGCTGGCTCATAGGGCAGTTAACTTCACATTCAAAATCAAATCTTTCACCGCAGTTTATTGTTCCGAGCCTCGTCAATTTAGTGGCATGCACGACGCTTGTCGCCCTCTTGCACCCACGCTAGATTCAAGACCCTGTGGGCGCGTGAATTGCGAAAGTATCGGCCATACCCCGCGCCACCAACGGCAGTGAAATTTCTGCCAAGTAGCCGGTACCCATGCCGCAAGCCCAAGCGGGCTCGCCCGTTAAAAAACTGACTAGCTCACTCACCAGCGGCTGATGGCTGACTAACAGTACCGTGTTTTGCTCGCTGCACAACCCCAGTTGATCCACCACCTGCATCACTGGCGTGTCCGGCAGTAGCCAATCGACGGTTTCGGGTGCCGGGAAAGCACCAGTGGGCAGTTCAGCGGCCGCTAACCAGTGGGCAGCAGACTGCTGTGCACGCAGATAAGGGCTTACCCATATGTGCTGCGGTTTGAACCCTGCCGACCAGCGACGGCCTTGCGCCTGGATTTGCCGAATACCCACAGCCGTTAAAGCGCGCTCGGCATCCGAAGGCGCCACCGATTCAGCCTCGCCATGTCGCTGCACCCAAATTTTCATCAATCCGCCTGACGGTCGTCTTGTTGGGGCCAGTCGGCAAAGGGAAACGGCTTGTCTTCACTGTTATAGGTTAAGAATTTAAGCGTATCGGCAATGTAGCGTGTAAGACTGGCGCCAAAAGCCCGCAAATTTTCGTTGTCGGCGCCGGTCAACAGTGCAAATAAAAACTGTAACAAAACCACCACACCCACCACCAGACTGGCCACCTGCAGCACCAGACCAAACAAGATCATAAAGACCAAGCGAATCCAGTGATCTGGCGACAGTATATTCGATTTAATGCTGTCCAACTCGGTGTCGGCAGCCGCGCCGGTGCGCCCTCGTTCGGCGTTCGGTTGTTCTGCGGCTGTTGCCTCGACCTCAGTTTGATTGCGTGCATCATTGTCACTCATTGCCAGCTCCCATAAATTCAACGTCGTGATTTTGCTCGCCCACCATCAACTTATGCGCAACATCGCCAATGGGCAAACCCTGAAATATTACAGCATACAACCCTTTTACAAGAGGCATGTACACATCCATCTCCTGCGCCTTAGTGGCCACCACTTGCAAGGTGTTGACACCCTCGGCCACCTGCCCTAACTCAGTGACAATATCATTGAGCGCCCGCCCTTGGCCAAGGGCGTAGCCTACGCGGTAATTGCGCGACAGGTCCGACGTACAGGTGAGGATTAAATCACCAACGCCTGCCAGGCCGAGAAACGTCATGGGATTTGCACCCAGTTTATTCGCAAGTCGGCTCATTTCCGCCAGCGACCGGGTGATTAACATGGCGTGCGTGTTACTGCCCGCGCCCAACGCCGTGGCCATGCCACTGATAATCGCATAAATATTCTTCAGCGCGCCGGCCAATTCCACACCGCGCCGGTCGCGGTTGGCATAGACGCGAAAGGTATCCGAGCTGAGTACGGTTTGCACGCGTTTAATAAGGCGCGTGTTATCCGATGCTATTACGGTACCCGTCTGCTGTTTTTCAATGATCTCTTTGGCGAAGTTCGGCCCGCTGAGCACACCGATGGAGTGACCGGGCATTTCCTGCTCCAGTATCTCGCTCATTAGAGTAAAGCCATTACCCTCAATGCCCTTTGTTGTACTCACCAGTAAGGCGTCGGAGCGAACATAGGGTTTGATCTTTTGCACAACCTCGCGAAAGCCCGAGCTGGGCACCGATACAAAAACCAGTGTGGCATCGCCCACGGCCTCGGCTAAATCGGAGGTTGCCGAGAGAGCATCGGCAAAGCGATACCCAGGTACATAATGTGCGTTTTCGCGCTCTTTCTGACAGAGCAAGGCCCGGTCTTTGTGACGCATCCACAGATAGGTGGGATGACCGTTATGTGCGCAGATATTTGCCACCGCCGTACCAAAGCTGCCGCCGCCCAAAACGGCGACGTTAACTGGCTTGGCCACTGGCGGGTTTGTTGTTGGCGTATTTTCCTGAACCATGAAATCTCTGTCGCTCGCTATTGTTTTTCTTTCGATTGGCGTACCGCCGGTCACGGCCCCCCCTTGACCGCGTTGATCGTCGAGGGAGAGGCTAATGGAACCCAACGACTTACCACGCTCAATGCCACTTGGCACAGTGTAGGGTAAGCAATAAGTTTCCGGTAGCGCGAATGCGACAAAGGCCACTCCCCAGCGGGGCAATGGCCTTTGCGCGCTACACCAAGGTGTAATTAGTGGCTGAGTTCTAGCAAAAGCTTGTTCAATCGCTGAACATACAGGGCTGGGTCTTGTAATTGCCCGCCTTCAGCCAGATGAGCTTGATCAAACAACACCTGCGCCAAATCCACAAAACGGTCTTCGTCCTGCTCCTGATCCAGTTTCACCAACAGCGGGTGCTCCGGGTTCATCTCAAAAATGGGCTTAGACTCGGGCACCTTTTGACCCGCCTGCTCTAACAATCGGCGCATTTGTGCACCCATGTCCTGCTCGCTAACCACCAAACAGGCAGGCGAGTCCGTGAGGCGATGAGTTACGCGCACCTCTGATACTTTGCTGTCTAGTGCCTTTTTGACTCGTTCGATTAGGTCGGCGTGGGTTTTGGCACTTTCTTCCTGTGCTTTTTTCTCTTCTTCAGAGTCCAGCTCGCCTAAGTCCAAAGCGCCCTTGCCCACGTCTTGCAAGGACTTGCCGTCGAAGTCCACCAGATGGCCCATGAGCCACTCGTCGATACGATCTGTCAATAGAAGTACTTCAATACCCTTTTTGCGGAAGATTTCCAGATGCGGACTACTTTTTGCCGTATTGAAATTGTCGGCCGCCACATAGTAAATCTTCTTCTGCTCTGGCTTCATGCGCGACACATAGTCCTCCAGGGATTGGTCCTGGTCGGGCTTGTCTGTATGGGTGGTGGAGAAGCGCAACAGCTTGGCAATTTTTTCGCGATTGGCAAAATCTTCGGCAGGCCCCTCTTTAAGTACCTGGCCAAACTCCTTCCAGAATTCGGCGTATTTTTCTGCGTCATTTTTGGCCATCTTGGCCAGCATATCCAACACGCGTTTGGTTAACGCGGAGCGCATGGCATCGATATTGGGATCTTGCTGCAATATTTCACGCGATACATTTAACGATAGATCATTGGAGTCAACCACGCCCTTAATGAAACGCAAATACAGCGGCAGGAACTGCTCGGCATCATCCATAATAAAGGTGCGCTGTACGTACAGTTTCAGTCCGCGTGCGGCGTCGCGATTGTACATATCAAAGGGGGCCTTGGCGGGCACGTACAAAAGACTGGTGTAGTCCAACTTACCCTCAACCTTGTTATGGCTCCAGGTAACAGGGTCTGCGTGATCGTGGGAGACGTGCTTGTAAAACTCTTTATACTCGTCGTCACTGACCTCTGAGCGCGAGCGCGTCCACAGGGCAGTAGCCGAGTTTATGGTTTCGTACTCGGGCGCCGCATCGTTCTTCGGCTTATCGGACTCATCGTCGGCCACATCGTAATTGACCTTTTGCATCACCACTGGAATGGAAATGTGGTCAGAATATTTTTTGATGATGGAACGCAGACGCCAATTGTCGGCAAAATCTTTTTCGTCATCTTTCAGGTGCAGTATGATCGTGGTGCCACGCTGCGTGCGCTCCACATTTTCTACCGTGAACTCCGCCTCGCCGTTGCAGGCCCAGTGTACCCCTTGGTCGACGGGCAAGCCGGCGCGACGGGTAAACACCTCAACTTCTTTGGCCACGATAAAGGCCGAGTAAAAACCCACACCAAATTGACCAATTAAATGGGCGTCTTTCTTTTGATCACCGGTTAAGTTCTGGAAGAATTGCGATGTGCCCGACTTGGCAATGGTGCCCAAATTATCGATCACCTCATCGCGCGACATACCAATACCGTTGTCGGTGATAGTGACGGTACCAGCGTTTTTGTCGAAGTCCACCTGTACTTTTAAGTCTGAATCGCCTTCAAACAAAGAATCGTTAGACAGCGCTTCAAAGCGCAGCTTATCCACCGCATCTGAGGCGTTAGATACCAACTCTCGCAAAAAGATCTCTTTGTTGGAGTACAAAGAATGGATCATCAGGTGCAGTAACTGCTTGGCTTCTGTTTGAAATCCGCGGGTTTCTTTTTTGGCGTCGACGCTCATGCGTGAAAACTCCTGTTAACTCTGAACCGAATCACTCGTTATCTGGCGGCAGGCGGCAAAGACCGCAAGCAGCAGGCTAAGCCACGGAAAACCGTGGCACAAAGGCAATGCGTGCCCTAATGGCAGCTAAGATGGGGGCGCAATCGGCGTTTTCAAGCCGCGCTAATCACCCAGTAGAAAATGGGCCCGCGCCCTGGCGATGGGCTCGGCTGGCGTCGTTTGCCAGGCATTGATACCCATATTGACGAGGCGGCGCCCCTGGCGCACCACTTCGCAGCTCACCCAGGTATCGCGCAGCTTGCCCGCGCGCACGTAGTCGATGGAAAAGTCCACAATTTTCGGGACTTTCAGGGTTTCCATGGTCATCAGCAAATGCAGGGCTGCGGCGGTTTCCATAAATCCGCCGATCGCACCGCCATGCAGGGCTGGCAGGGTTGGATTGCCTACATTGCCGGGCGAAGCCGGCATTAAAAACTGTAGCTGGCCGGCCTCCAACTGCGCCTGAATACCCAATAATCGGGCGTAGGGAATGGCTTGCGTTAACAGCGCTGGCTGGCCCTCTGTACGCGCGCGCTGCACCAGTTCGGCAAAGGTGGGTGCGCTACTCATGATCGCACCTCCAGACTATTAATGACCTCGGTGATTTGAGCGGCCATTTGCGCGGCAATCGCTTTATCCAGGCGCGAAAAATTCGCCACACAATGTGCAACCGGCTTGCTGCGGTCTTCGTGAAAGGCGACGCCGCGGGTGAATATCACCTGCTCGGTAACGCGATAGACCTCGCCCTCGGCATAGAGGGTGACACCGGCGGTGGCCGGGCGCATGTAGTCGATACGCAGGTCCATGGTGGGACACAGCTCCGGCAGCGCCAGGGCAGTCACAGTCGCAAAGCCACAGCAAGTGTCCAGCATGGACGTTAATACGCCGCCGTGAATCACACCGGTGTCTGGATTGCCCACTAGATGCTCCCCGTAGGGCAGCTTAACGCGTACCTTGCCAGCCTCCACGGCATCGATCGCCAACCCCAATTGGTGAAAGTAATCACCGGGATTGGCATTGACCATTAAATCAAACAGCTGCCGGGCTTTGGCTGGGCTGAAACCCGCGATAGTGTCGGCAGTCGTCGGTGTTTTTGTCATGCAGCGCCTCTGCGATCAAACAAATGTTTAAGCCATTATAGTCAAGCCCAGGTGGTGATTCAGTGGCCTTTTCGACCAACGTCTAGGGCCTTGGGTGTCTTTTTTCGGTAGACTGCCGGCAAAATAAGGAATCCTCATGCACAGCCAATCAGTGCTGCTGCTCGCGCTGCTCTACGCTGGCCTGCTTTTTTGGGTGGCCTGGCGGGCCGAGCGAGTCCGGCATATGTCACCTACCCTGAAGGCACTGGCCTACGCCCTGTCTCTGGCCGTCTATTGCTCGTCCTGGACGTTTTTTGCCGCCGCAAGCAGAGCCGCCGACACCGGCTGGGACTACCTGCCAATTTACCTGGGGCCGGTACTGATGCTGTGGCTGGGCTGGCCATTTATTCGCAAATTGTCGGTGATCAGCCAACGCAATCGCGTGACCTCCATCGCAGACTTTCTCGGCTCGCGCTACGGCAAGCATCAAGGCCTTGCATCGCTCGTGACGCTGCTAGCACTGGTGGGCACCCTGCCCTATATCGCCCTGCAGCTCAAAGCCGTCACCATGGCCTGGCAACTTGTGGGCAAAGACCTGCCTAGCTTAGGCTCCGGCGCTGCCAATAGCCTGATTGCCGCCATCGTCATGGCCGGTTTTGCCATTGCATTTGGCACGCGCACACTGGATGGGCCGCGCCGCCACCAAGGCCTTATAGCCGCTGTGGCCGTGGAATCTCTCGTGAAGCTGGCAGCCTTTGCACTGGTGGCCCTGTTGGCCTGGCAACTGCTGACCTCCGCTCAGCCAACCGACATCTGGCACCACCTCAAGTACTCGCCCTCGCTCGGCCGCTGGCCCCATGTGGACGCCAATTTTGTCACCCAAACGCTGCTGGCCGCGGCAGCTATCGTTTGCTTGCCACGGCAATATCACTTGACGTTTGTGGAGCACCACGATCGACGCAGCCTGCGCACTGCGCGCTGGCTGCTTCCCCTGTATTTGATTGCCTTTAGCCTCTTAGTCGTACCCATTGCGCTGGCGGGTCAAGCGCTGCTAGGCAGCGGCCAGCTCGGCGCCGACGATTTAGTCATGCGATTGCCGCTGAGCACCGACGCTCCTTGGGTAACCGCCCTGGCATTTTTGGGCGGTTTGTCCGCAGCCACCGGCATGGTGGTGGTGGCTGCCATTGCCCTATCCACCATGATTTCTAACGAGTGGGTGGTTCCGCTTTGGCTAAAACAAGGCGCCAAGCACCGACGCCAGGCGGCCCAGCTCGGCCACCGGCTGCGCACCGTGCGACGGCTGGCCATTGTGGCGGTTTTGCTTTTGGGTTGGCTGTTGGAACAGTTGCTGTCGGCCGATAACTCACTGCCGGCCATCGGCCTCATTGCCTTTGCCAGTGCCATACAGGTACTGCCGGCACTGCTGGCCGGCCTTTATTGGCGCCGAGGTCATCGCTACGGCGTATTGGCGGGCCTCACCGGCGGGGCGCTGGTATGGCTCTACTGCCTATTGCTGCCAGCACTACTGGGCCAGGACCACGCACTGATAACCCAGGGCCCCGGCCAGATCCCTTGGCTGGCGCCCACGGCGCTTTTTGGCATAGAGTGGTTCGACCCACTGACTCGCGGTGTATGGTGGAGTCTTCTGGTCAACACCGCGCTATTTGTGGGGGTGAGTCGCATCAGCCGTTTCAACACCCTGGACGTCCGCCAGGCCGCGGCCTTCACGCAGCGCAATCGGCAGTTTTATTACACGGGGGAAGACTTTACCCCTAGCCCCATCGAAGTGCGCCAACTACAGCCGGTATTGGGCCCGCTAATGGGGGAGCAACGGGCACAGCAACTCTGGCAGGCCTGCGAACAAAAACTGGGCCATCGGTTGTTACCACACGACCAAATCCCGCAATTCATGGTGGCCAAACTGGAGTCTTCGCTGGCCGCCATTGTGGGCGCCGTCTCCGCCCAACGCACACTCGATTTACTGCGCAAACAGCAGCCCTTGCGGCTCGAAGACTGGGTCAATTTGGTGGGCCACTCGAACCGGCAGGTGCAGTTCAGCCAGGAGCTGCTGCAAACCACGTTGGAAACTATTCCCCAAGGTGTCAGCGTGGTGGATGCCAAACTGCAGTTAGTGGCTTGGAACAGCCGCTATGAAACGATTTTTAACTATCCGCCGCGCTTGCTATACGTAGGTTGCCCCATCGAGAAAGTGTACGAATATAACGCCTCGCGCGGGCTTTTCGCGCCTCAGGAAAATGACCTGGACGCCGCCATTAGTAAACGGCTGCACTGGTTGGCTCGCGGCGAGGAATACCGGTTAGAGCGCCAACTGCCGGATCAACGCGTTATCGACATTCGCGGGATTCCACTGGCCAATGGTGGCTACGTTACCACCTACACAGATATCAGCGATTTTCACAGCATCATGCGCCAGCTCACCCAGGCCCGCGATCAACTGGAGGATCGCGTTCACGAGCGCACCTCGGCATTGATAGCCGCCAATCAATCACTGCAACAGGAGAACCAACTACGCGCGAGAGTCGAGCAAGAGTTGCAGCGGGTATACGCCAGCAAATCGCGCTTTCTGGCCGCCGCCAGCCACGACCTAGCCCAACCCATTAACGCCGCCCGATTATTTGTGGCAGCCCTGGAGCAACAGGCTCTGAAAGATCAAGCCCACGACTACCTGCCAGGCTTACAGTCCATTGGCGACGCCCTGGCCTCCTCCGAACAATTGATTGACTCGCTGCGCGAAATCGCCCGGCTCGACAGCGGTAAACTGTCGCCCAAGCGACGCCATTTTTGTGCAGCAGATCTACTGGCGCCCCTGGCGCGCGAGTTCGCTGCACTGGCTCAACAAAAAGGCCTGCGCCTGCGGTATGTGAACAGCCAGCGCTGGCTCTATTCAGACCCGGCACTGCTGCGGCGCATCGTGCAAAACTTTTTGTCCAATGCGATCACCTACACTGCGCGCGGAAAAATTTTATTGGGCTGCCGGCGCGCAGGCAACCTGATGTGGATAAGCGTGTGGGACACAGGCCCCGGTATCAGCCATGCTGATCAAGCGCGCATTTTCGAGGAATTTGAGCGGCTGGACAACGAGCTCCACGATACCGGCAAAGGCCTGGGACTGGGCCTGTCGATAGCACAGCGCAGCGCCCACCACCTGGGCCACCCATTGGAAGTGCACTCCTCGCTCGGACGAGGCGCGCTATTTCGTATTGCGGTACCGGTGGGCGAGCCACAGGCCACAATCAACAACTCCAAACCGGCCTCCACTGAACTGACCGGACTGCAGGTGCTGTGCGTCGACAATGAAGCGCAGATCCGCGCCGGGTTGCTGGCTCTATTGCAACAGTGGGGCTGCCAGGTGACGGTTGCCGTAGACTTAGGCGCAGCCATCGGCCAGTGGCACGCGGCCACACCACCCGATCTGGTGATCGCCGACTACCACTTGGATCATCGCGAAAACGGACTTGAATTACTGCAGGCACTCAGCCTGCATTGGCAACAAGCGGTCAGCGGCATCGTTATTAGTGCCGACAATAGCGACTCGCTACGTGCCCGCGTCGACGCGGCGGGCTACGTGTACCTCAGCAAACCGGTTCAACCCGCAGCCCTGCGCACGGCTCTGCGCAATTTAAGTAAGCGAGCTTAACTCGCCTCGACATCGGGCCCCACCGCCAACTTTTGCAGCGCCAGTACCGCCTGGGTACGCGAGTTAACGCCCAACTTGCGATAAATTTCTGTGGCGTGGGCCTTTACGGTGGCCTCGGTAACGGCCAACTTCGCGGCGATCTGCTTATTAAGTAACCCGCGCGACAGCTGCATCGCCACACGAAACTGTTGCGGCGTTAAGCGAGCTAGCACGTTGGCCACCGCCAGTTCGCACTGCGTATCCAGCGCAATGGGTTCAAATTGCTCGGGCAGCCACTGCCCGCCGCTAAGCACCTCGGCAATTGCCACCTGAATATCGACCAACGAACTGCTTTTAGGCAAAAAACCCGCCGCCCCATGGCGCAATGCGCGGGTAATGACTTCGGGGGTCGCATCGGCGGAGACCATGACCACAGGGGTGGTAGGATGTTGCGCGCCCAGGCGAATTAGCGCAGAAAATCCACTGGCCCCCGGCATGTGCAGATCTAACAAAATCAGCGCGATGGGCGCGCACTGGGCGAGTACACCCTCTAAGGCGTCGATGGAATCGGCCTCGTGCACGGTGGCACCGAGGTACTGGTTTTCAATGGCTTGTCGCAATGCCGCGCTAAACAGCGGATGGTCGTCGGCCACCACAAAGGTCTGCCCGGCAAAAGCGTTATTCATTGCACCTGTCCATTGTTATGGTTTTTGATTATCTTACCAACTCCACCCGCGCTACACCAAGCGCGCTGCGACATCGACCAATGTCCAATAGCCACCGCTACGGCATTGAGGCAGGATACCAACACAATAACAAAAGAGGCTGAACAGATGGCGTTTCAATCTAAAGCGGATCAACTTGCCTATTGGCGTGCCAACCTGAGGCTTATGTTTATACTGCTGACCCTTTGGTTCAGCGTCTCCTTTGGCTGCGGCATTTTATTGGCCGACACATTAAATCAGTTTCAGTTTTTTGGCTTTAAACTGGGCTTTTGGTTTGCCCATCAAGGCGCCATTTACACCTTTGTTGTTTTGATTTTTGTCTATGTGCGCGCCATGAACCGCCTCGACCAAACCTACCAAGTACAGGAAGACTAGGTACCGATATGGATATTCAAAGCTGGACATTTTTATTGGTAGGACTGTCTTTCGCGCTATACATTGGCATTGCCATTTGGGCCAGAGCCGGCTCAACACAGGATTTTTACGTGGCCGGCGGCGGCGTACACCCGGTGGCCAACGGCATGGCCACCGCCGCCGACTGGATGAGCGCCGCGTCATTTATCTCCATGGCCGGGCTGATTTCCTTCATGGGTTATGACGGTGGTGTTTACTTAATGGGATGGACCGGCGGTTACGTACTGCTGGCGCTGTGCCTGGCACCCTACTTGCGCAAGTTTGGCAAATTTACTGTGCCTGACTTTATTGGTGATCGCTACTATTCTCAAACAGCGCGCACGGTTGCCGTCTTCTGCGCCATCTTTGTCTCGTTTACTTATGTGGCGGGTCAGATGCGCGGCGTGGGCGTAGTGTTTTCCCGATTTTTAGAGGTGGATATTACGCTCGGCGTTATTATCGGCATGGGCGTGGTGTTTTTCTACGCCGTATTGGGCGGCATGAAAGGCATCACCTATACCCAAGTTGCACAATATTGCGTTTTGATTTTCGCTTACATGGTGCCCGCCATTTTCATCTCGATAATGATGACCGGCCATTTGCTTCCGCAGCTGGGTTTTGGCGCTGAGCTCGTCAATGAGCCAGGCACTTATTTACTGCACAAATTGGATGGCCTAAGTCAGGAGCTTGGCTTTGCAGCCTATACCGAGGGCAGTAAAAGTACCGCCGATGTTTTCTTCATTACTGCCGCGCTCATGGTGGGCACAGCCGGCTTACCCCATGTCATTGTGCGATTTTTTACCGTACCTAAGGTCCGCGACGCGCGCAAATCTGCTGGCTGGGCGCTGCTATTCATCGCCATTTTGTATACCACTGCACCGGCAGTGGCCGGCTTCGCCCGAGTCAATATGATTGAAACCATTAACGGTCCCGACGGCGCAGGAACACCCCATGAACAAGCGCCAGGCTGGATAACCAATTGGCAACAGACAGGCCTGATCACCTGGACCGATCACAATCAGGACGGCCGCATGTTTTACGCCGCCGACGAGCGCAATGAAATGCAGGTCGATAGAGACATCATGGTATTAGCCAACCCAGAAATTGCTAATCTGCCCGCCTGGATCATTGCCCTGGTGGCAGCCGGCGGTGTCGCGGCAGCGCTGTCCACATCGGCAGGCCTCCTGCTTGTAATATCCACCTCGGTTTCTCACGACCTGCTGAAACGCAATCTTATGCCACATATTTCTGAGCGCCAGGAGTTGCGCTTTGCGCGCATGGCGGCCGGAGTAGGCGTAATCGTGGCGGGCTATCTCGGCATCAATCCGCCGGGGTTTGTGGCACAGGTGGTGGCCTTTGCCTTTGGCTTGGCTGCTTCCAGTTTTTTTCCGGCGATTATTCTCGGGATTTTTTACAAAAAAATGAATAAAGAAGGCGCCATTGCCGGCATGATTTGCGGCATTACCTTTACCGCCAGCTATATCATTTATTTTAAATTCATTAATCCAGCCGCCAATCTGCCCACTCAATGGTGGTGGGGTATTTCTCCCGAAGGCATTGGTACGCTGGGGATGCTATTGAACTTTGCTGTGGCTCTGTGCGTCAATCGATTCACCGGCGCGGCACCGGCACATATTCAGGAGCTGGTAGAAAATATTCGCTACCCCAAAGGTGCCGGCAACGCCACAGGTCACTGAACCGGCGCAGTTTGGTCGGTGCAGCTAGGCCGTTCCAGCGAGCGTTGCCGGTGTACCTGGACGCGCGGCCACGGCCTAACTTTCGGTCGCTAGCTCGCACTTGCGAAAAATATCGAGCGACTCGCTCATGTGTGATTTTAATAAGGTATTGAGCGCGCGATAAAACATGGGATCAGTACTCGCCTGGAAGGATTCGGTTGGCCGAGATGTGTTAAAAAAGGTCACATGCTGCTGATCGCGTTTCAGCGTTAACTGCCAGGTGGTATTGCCTGCTCCGTCCGCTTGCGCTAGCACCACAAACAACCGGTGATTGGGGCTTTGAACCACGCGATCCAGGCGTACGGGAGACTCGGCACTAAACGCGCCCTGCAGCAGCGAAAGTTTGTCCTTATCGCGCGTTTCCCAAAATTCCATGGCACTGGTTTCAGTGCAAAAGTCCACCCGAAAAGCGCCCCACTGTTGCGTGTGAAAGTCTGGCGCTGCCTGCTGCTCACATCCGCCCAGCGCAAACGCCAAACCCAAACAAATTACTTTTCGAATAGCTAACACCCAATCATCTCCTATCCACATCGCTGAGCACCCGGCAGCCCTGAACCTGTCCGTATGGCTATCAACAGGACTTTGAACTCACAATTCAACATTTCGCGCATCATACCAAAATGATCCGGCGCTGCCTGTCACAGCAAGTCCCAGAGTAGCTTGGCAGACAAGGTGAGCGAGAGTATCACCAACAATGGTTTCACCAGGGATGCCCCCTTGGCAAAAACCAGCTTGGCACCCACGCGGCCGCCGGCAAATTGGCCCAAGGCCATGACCAGGCCTATGGCCCACAGCACTTGTCCCCCCAAAGCAAAAAACACCAAAGAAGCGAGATTAGACGTGAAATTTAACAATTTAGTGTGCGCCGTCGCACGCCTTAAGCCCATACCGGCCAAGCTAACAAACCCCAAGGCGTAAAATGAGCCCACCCCCGGGCCAAAAAAACCGTCGTAGAACCCACACCCTGCGCCCACTAGCAAGGCGAAACTCCGCTCGGAAAGTCGTCGCTCGCCATCAAAATCGCTCATGCGTGGCGACACCACAAAATACGCCGACATGGCAATCAGCAGCACCGGCAACAGCCACTGCATCATCTCGGTGTTCACCTGCTGAACCAATAACGTGCCCAGCGCACTGCCGGCGAAGGTGCAACACACCGTAAATAGCATAGGCTTGAGCTGAAGTAGGCCCCGGCGCCAAAAAAAGACTGTGGCCGAAAAAGAACCAAAGCACGCCTGCAGCTTGTTAGTTGCCAGCGCCTGTGCCGGCGTCAGGCCAGCGGCCATGAGCGCGGGTACGGTTAATAGCCCGCCCCCGCCGGCAATGGCATCCACCGTGCCCGCAGCAAAAGCTACGGCCAACAAGAGCAACAGCGTGGTTAACTCTAATTCCACAGGAACTATCCCTTTGGCAACCGGCTGGCGCACATGCGGCCAAAAACCACCGAGCACCGTCTGCATTGCGGAAAGCTGAGTTGGATAGGCTGCCCCAGTGCTCGCCTAGGGCGTGCGCTGGGGCAGCGTGAGGATGGATTATAGGCGCCAGGGCCAGTAGCTACGAGGTCGCTATTGCGCCGTTGGACAACGGCGCTCGCCGGCAGCCTGGCAAGCGGCGATGGATGCCGCCCTTATGGCTGAAAATTCACTTTTTGGGTGCCAGCGTGGATAGTGCTCGCCGGTGGCCAACATATAACCCACGTCAAAATACAGTTGCATGTCCTCGGCGGCACCGCGCAGGTCCCAATTGGGGTCGTACTCGTCGGCTGGCTTGTGGTAGCGATGGCTGCCATAGTCTGCCGCCTGCTCCTGCCCATAGGCCAAGCCGTGCTCTCTGTGCTCTTGGCCACCCTTCGCGTAGAGCATTGGCACGCCGACTTTCGACATATTGAAGTGATCAGAGCGGTAGAAAAAGCCCTTCTCCGGCGTGGGTTCGCGCACCAATTTGCGCTGTTGCTTAGCCGCCGCCTGCGCTAAGAGCGCTTGCATTTCACTGGCGTCGTAGCCGATAACCACTACGTCATCCATGGGGCCATTGACATTCATAGCGTCCATGTTGATACCACCCACGGTCTTATAGGGTTTGAAAACAGGATTTTGACTGTAATAGGCCGAGCCCAGTAGACCAGACTCCTCGGCTGTGACTGCGACAAATAAAATACTGCGTTCTAGCTGATCTTCCACAGCCATAAAGCTGCGCGCCAAGCCCAGCAGCGCGCTCGTGCCCGTGGCGTTGTCCACGGCGCCATTAAAAATAACATCCTGCCCTTCGGCACCCGGTTTTTTACCCAGGTGATCCCAGTGCGCCATATACAGCACCACTTCATCCGAGCGCTTTTTACCGGGTATCATGGCCAGCACGTTGCGGCTTTCCGAATAGCGCAGCGCAACCTTGAGTTCAGTATTGGCGCTCAGCCCTAGGGCAACCGGCATAAAGCTACCGCTACTGGCCTGCTTTTTCAAAGCGCTAAAGTCCTGCCCTGCCGCGGCAAACAATTGCTCTGCGGCGGCACTGCTTAACCAGCCCTCAACGGCAACGCGGTCGGCACCTTTATTGTCCTGCGCCAGGCTGATTTGATCGCCCGACCAACTGCCGGAAACCACTTCCCAGGGGTAACCGGCTGCGCCCGTTTCGTGCACAATCAATGCGCCAGCGGCTCCCTGGCGGGCGGCTTCTTCGTATTTATAGGTCCAACGCCCGTAATAGGTCATGGCATTGCCATTAAACAGTGCGTCATCTTGCGTGGCGTAGCCGGGATCATTGACCAGAATCACCACGGTTTTACCGCGCACATCCAGATCTTGATAGTCGTTCCATTGGTACTCGGGCGCGACGATACCGTAGCCCACAAACACCAGTTCACTGTGCGACAGTACCGCTGAGGCCTGTTCGCGCTTGGTCCACAGCATGGTGTCTTGCCCCTGCACATACGTCAGCGGCGTTTGGCCGCCGATTACCTGCAAGGAGGGCTCATTGGTCAGACTGGCACTGACAACCGGCACCTGCTGAAACCAGCTGTCATTATTACCGGGCGCCAATCCTAATTTGGCAAATTCCTCCGCCAAATAAGTAACTGTTTTTTCTTCTCCGGCCGAGGCAGGCGCGCGACCTTCAAAATCATCTGAGGCCAATACCGCAATATGTTGATGCAAGTCTTGCTCAAATTGCACCAACTGGGCTTCGGGCTCTAGTCCGGCGGCGCCATGCACAGTTGGCTGGTCTAGATCATCGGCCGTTTTGCTACAGGCAGACAGGCACAGTGCAGCGGCAACGGCCACTAAGTGGGTTCGGACAGTCATGTGAGACTCCTGAGGTCTTTCAGCAGGTTCGGCATTCGGGCCACACCCGAAAGCAACTTTGTTATGCCAAATATGACGAGCTACAACCCAAATGCCTCAAGGTGCGCACACTGGCCCCAGGCTCGACGCGACCTGTGTCACACTGCTGGCGCGTCAAACGATTGCGCTGTAGACAGCTGTGACACCTGCCAAGCCCCATCTTCGGTGCTACAGGCCGCAATCGGCGGACCGACTCAAATCGCTACCGAAGGCCATTAACCCCAATTTTTTCGCGGTTTTTTATGGGTGGAATCTACGCTAATGTGCACGCCACTTCACGCTACACTGAATTGGCCACACGATTTCGCCAAGCACAGTTGCACCGCCGCGGACAAAAGGATTGACGTCAGTGCCCAAATCCAACTTCAGCCACGTTGTCATGGACGCTTTACGTCACAGACGCGTCAAGCCCGTATTTCAAACGCACGATGAGTACGGCGATATCTTTGTCTACGAACAGTCGGGCAAACGAGTACTGACCTTTGACGAGCGCTTTGAGCAAAGCGCCATGGATATCAAACACCCCGCAAAGCCCGCGCACCGTTACGTACGTACCATGTTATTAGTTATGGCCTTTATTCGCCCCACTCACGCCTTGCACCTGGGTTTGGGCGGCGGTGCATTAATCCGCGCGGTGGCTCACCTGGTACCCGACTGCCGACACACAGCCGTAGAACTGCGTCCCGGTGTAAAATTGATCGCCGAGCAGTATTTTTTAAGCGCCGAATTCCTGTGCCCCAATACCCGTCTTGCCATTTTCTGCGACAATGCTCGCCGCTTTGTGCACGGCCAGCCGACCGGAAAATACGATGTCGTCTTTTCGGACATTTATTTGGCCAATGGTATGGATGTCAATCAGAAGTCCCGCCACTACCTGGCCGATTGCGCGGCCCTGCTCGGCGATAAAGGTTGGTTGGTATTGAATTTTACTCAGCTGCCGGCCTTTGATGACCCGGGCTTTCAAGAGCTGGGGGCCCACTTTAAAGAGGTGCTTATCGCCTCCTCTGACGCCGCCAACTTTGTGATTTTGGCCTGCAAATCGGCCTTAGACAAACCTCTGGCGGCCTATGCACCAGACGTTAAACGCACCAGCGATGCGCTGGCGCTCAATCTATTGGAACAATTTAAGCATTTACTGCAATTCCGGGATTTTTTTCGCCATCAGCCGTAAGTGGTGGCAGGCTGTAAAAGCGGTCGATAATATCCATGTAACGCGACAATTCGGCCATCCAGATATCTTCGCCCCAGGACAACTCTTCCCGACACAGGTTTTTTAACTCTTCAAAGGCCACTTCGCCACCGCGCGGCAACAGGAGCCCTAGATTAGTTCGACGCAATAACAAATCATCCAGGTGCTGTACCTGTTCGTGCTGCAGCACCCAGCGACAATCGGCAAAGCTGAAGCGGGTATCGGAAATTGGAATCAGTTCATCACTGCGGTTGTTCCAATGACAGTTTTTCACCAATTCAGCCGCCCGATCGCCATAGCGCCCCAGGTACTCCACGGCCAACTCCCCGCCCTGGCTAAGCAGGTCCATGGGCGTAGTGCTCACTGGCGCAATCCACGGCTGCTCGGGCTCGGCCACACATCGCTTGGCCAAAGGTTCGGGCACCACACTCGCCACCGCGCGCAGTACGTCTTCAGCGATCAATCGAAATGTAGTGAGTTTGCCGCCGCTCACGGTGATCAAGCCCTTATCTGTCCACACAGCGTGGTCGCGCCGCTCTTTGGAGGGGTCGCGGGCCTTGTCGGAACTGATAATTGGCCTGACGCCTGCCCAAGTGGAGATCACATCCTCGCGGGTAAGCTTGGCCGAGGGAAACGCCAGATTTGCCGATCTCAGCAGGTAGTTCAATTCAGGTTCGGTAATACTGGCCTCGACATCCAGATCTGTTGAGTGGTCGATATCGGTGGTGCCGATAACCGTTTTGCCCGCCCATGGATAGATAAAATGGTAGCGACCGTCGTCCGGGTGCATCAGGGTCAATGCACCAGTAACGCGCAACTTTTTAGTGCTCACTAAAATGTGGCTGCCGCGCTGTGGCCGCACCCGCTGCTCGGCATTGACTTGGTTGCGCAGGCGGTCTGCCCAGGCCCCCGTGGCATTCACCACCGCAGCAGCACTAAATTCAAGCGGGGCCTTGTCTATGCCATCTGTGGCGAGAACACCCACTACTTTGCCATCGCGTAATTGCAGCTCGTTGACCTTGCAATAGTTCAGGCAAACGGCGCCCAAAGCCTCGGCTTCGCTCAGTAGACGCAACACCAATCGACTATCGTCGGTAATAGCATCGGTGTAATAGTAGGCCCCCTTGTGGCAGTTCCGGTTAAGGCCGGGCAGCTCGAGCGCCAAACTGCCGCTGGAAAAGAAATGATGGTTTTTAATACCGGCCAACCAGTCGTAGGCGCGCAACAGCAGCTTGACCGCAAATCGAGGCGGCGCCTTGGGTCCCAGCAAATAGAAGAAACCCTGCCGCTGAACCAGGTCGGGCAGTGCAGTGATTAGCGACTCCCGCTCCTGCAGGGAATCGCGCGTGAGGCTGAAATCCCCCTGGGCCAGGTAGCGCAACCCGCCGTGAACCATTTTCGAGGATCGACTGGAGGTGCCCCAGGCGTAATCCTGCTGCTCAAGCAGCAATGCCTTTAGGCCCCGCCTTGCCGCCTCCAGCAACACACCTGCACCGGTGATACCACCACCGACCACCACCAGATCCCACGCCGCTTCAGGCTGGCTGGCTTTTTTGATACTTTCCCGCCGGCTTAACAACTAATAAGTGCTCCCTGATTCGGATGCTTAAGCACCCGCCTTACAGTCACCGAAACCATAAATTGAACCCCTTCACTGTACTTATAGCAGGCCAGAGGGACACCCGAAACTATCCACCGCAAAATTGTCAGTAAAACGCGGATTATGTTGCCGATTATTGGTCGCGTGTACAAAAAATAATGGCAATGGGCGCCAGCTAATGGTTACTAGCGCCATCGCTGTGGTTTACTCAAGCGCGTCCTGGATAAAGTTATTGCCCTCGCACTCGGGCTTACTCAGGAATATTTCCGAGGAGTCCACCAGGGCGACCTTGGAAAGAAAAGAGCGCCCCAGCAATATCGAATAATTAAACTTGCCGCGATCGGCCAGGCTAAACTCGGCCCGGTAAACCTGGTGATACAAACAAAAATTCATAGCCACCACAGGGCGCGTCACATTCTTTGCTCCGTGACGCTTGATAACAACCTCTCTGACCAATGGCCCTTCCAGCCTTACGGTTTGCTCCTTTTTGGTGTCCAGGTTGGTGTCGGTGAAATCAAAGCGCACCCAGGTTTCTCCGTTTTTCTTAAAGTACTCCAGGTTTTTCGCTTGCATTGACGAGGTTTTTGCACCTGGGTCCAGCTTGGTTTTGACGCGCATGTTCGACGGCACCAACCGCGTAGACTCCAGCCAGCCCAAAACCATCTTTGGCGCCTTGGTGCTGCCTTCTGCCCAACCCGAAACTGGCCACAGGCTGACCAGTGCCAACAGGCCGATGTGCATCAATTGTTTAGAAACCACTGTCATCTATACCCCGCCTTGAAATTTTGTCGACTAAAGGCAGACCTGCCGCCGCCCGTTAAGTTCCGCAGCACCCTGCAAACGCGCTGGATCATACACTAAGGCCCCAGCCTTAACCTACGGATTCCACAGGCGAAAACGCGCTAGTCATTCGCGGTTGCCTCCCCTACCATAGTCACCTTTGAACAATCACACAGGGATGATATCGCCATGGCCACAGGGCGCCACCGTCGAATATTAACGTTACTCAAGTTGCTGGTGAGATTTTATGGCGCTTACCTGCTGTTGAGTGTTGCCGTCATACTCCCGTTGATAAACTACCTAGCTAAGCCACTCTATCAGGCGCAAACAGGCAGGACCCTAGAGTACCAGCTGATAGGTTTCAATCCGTTGACACTGGCCCTATTTGGTTACGGAATAGAGGATAAAAATCCGGATGGCAGCACGTTTTGGTCGGTAAAACACCTGCTAGTGAATCCATCTTTGATTGCCAGCGGCTACTACGGTGCCCTTGGCATAGACGAAATCAGATTATTGGGGCTGCACATCCAGGCGAGCCAAACCGGCGCAGACCAGTACAACTTTTCCGACATTTTGCAACACCGCGCGTCGCTAGCTGAGCCAGACACCGGCGTCGCAACCACGTCAAATACGCCCTTTCAGCTACCGCGTGTTTGGATAGGCGAATTAGAATTGGATGCCCAGCTGCTCCAGTTTACCGACCTTCACAGAGAAAAACCTTTTAGCACAGGCCTGCGAGATTTTCATTTTGTCCTGGCCGACTTTTCCACCTTGAATCCTGAGGGTGATGGCTATTTCTTGCGCGCAAACAGCGCACAGGGAGGCGCCATTGAATGGCAGGGCGAAGTAGCTGCCCAGGAGTCTAAAACCTGGGGCCGCCTTTTACTGAGCGACTTTTCATTGTTGCCCATTTGGCAGTTTATGGAGCCACAATTAAATTTTGACTTCGCCTCGGGCAGTCTGGATGTGGAATTAAACTACCACATCGATTGGTCAAACAACCTAAGCTGGCACATCGAAAATTCACGCGCAACCCTGGGCCATATGGCGCTGGCGCACAAACCTTCGGCGGCGGCCACATTGGGCTCGTTAGCGCCGGCTCAACTGCAGTGGCAAAATCTAACGGCTGAAATTGCACGCATAGACGGCAATACTCGCAACGCACAGCTCAGCAGTCTAGATCTCACCGGATTGACCATCGACAGCGGTCACTCTCAGGGACGGGTTGGCCTGGTAGAGATGTTCAGCCTCACCGACAACGCAGCGGGCACCACACCCAATCCGGCGGCACCACACGGGGCACCAGCAACTGTCCAGCCGGTCTCCGGCGCAACGGAAGCCCGCTGGAACTTGACCATCGACCGCACCCAGCTGCACGCCGCTCGCATCGGCTGGCAAGTGGAGGAATTAGACCGACGGCAGCTTCAGCTAAGTCCCGTCGACCTGCGCATCGATCAACTAAACCTGCAAAACCAACCCGCCAATTTGGTAGCTCAATTACACGTTGACGAACAGGCAAAGCTTGCCCTGACAGGTGACCTCACACTGCCGGCACTCGCGGCAGAGATACAACTGGTGATCGAAGACCTGCCTCTCGCCTGGGCCAATCCAGTGCTGGATAACCACCTGGAGGCGCGCATCGACAAGGGCTTGCTTAAACTCGAAAGCCAGCTGCAAATTCGCGACGCACGCCCCTTGCAAGCCAAGGCGCAATTGCACATCGATGACTTCCAACTGAACGACCTGCAGGGCGACAGCTTGGCCAGCATTGCAGCAATGCAACTTAGGGAGCTGCACTACGACCACCCAGAACAACAGCTGCGTGCAGAAACATTGCACTTTAAACAGCTGACCACACAGCTACACATCCTACCCGACGGCACCACCAATTTAGGTGCGCTCATCAAGACACCCCAAGCAACGGCCGCCACCCCAGAGCGTGAAAACCAGCCCAGCGCGCCGGCGCTCGCCTGGACGCTGCGGCAGTTAGCCCTGGAAGACGCACGCATTGCATTTACCGATCAAACCCCCCTATCCACTTTCAGCACCCAAATTCAGCAATTCAGTGGTGCCATTCGCAACCTTAGTAGCGATGCAAAGCAACCCTGGCTGGTCGCCCTCGCCGGCAATGTAGACGGCTATGCGCCCGTCAACCTTAAGGGGCAGATACTGCCACTGAAAGCCGATCCCGGCATGGATTTGGCGTTGGACTTTACCGCCATGGATCTCGGCGTATTCAACCCCTACTCCACCACGTTTACCGGCTGGCAGATTGAAAAAGGGTTGCTATCCGTCCATTTGAACTATCAGCTAGAAGACAAGCGCATTGTCGGCCATAACCGCGTCGTCTTGGATCAACTCACCTTAGGCGAGCGAGTAGACTCGCGCCGTCTTGTAGACATACCGCTGCGCCTGGCCCTGGCCCTGCTAACCGATGAAAAAGGCGTAGCCGATCTGGCAGTACCGGTTCGCGGCACTACCGACGACCCCAGTTTCAGCATCGGTGCCGTCGTGTGGGCGGCAGTACGCAACAGTATTATGAAGCTGGTCACCGCACCCTTCAGCTTTCTCGCCTCCTTGGTAGATACCCAGGAAGATTTAGGTCAGGCCGACTTCTCGCCCCTGTCTGCCGACATTGGCCCCAACGCAATCGCCACCTTGCAGGCGCTCAATGAAGCCTTGGCGCAAAGGCCCCAACTCCGGCTGGGCATCAGTGGCGATGTGGATGCCGAGGGCGAAGGCCGCGCTATCAAAACCCAACAGCTCAGAGAGGCCTTGCTAGCTGCGGGACTCAGCGAGGCGGATATTGACGCGCGCAGCGCTGCCTGGCGAGCGCAGGCGATCGAGCGCTTGGCACTGCCTGCAGACAGCGCGCCTAGCGATGCTACAGTCCTGCACGACTTGCTACTTGAACAACTGCCCATGCCCTCCGCACCGCTGCATACCTTGGCGCAAGCTCGTGCCATCGCCGTCAAGCAATACTTGGTACAGCAACTCGGTCTCTCAGCGGAGCGGATATTCGTTAAGGCTGAG
>NZ_JBTUOC010000051.1:0-58814 GCF_058345725.1 Simiduia sp.
CCAATAACAAACCCCACCTTCCTTCAAAGGTGGGGTTTTGTATTGGTGGAGGCGGGGGGATTTGAACCCCCGTCCGACAGTACTCCGCCGTCAGCTCTACATGTTTAGTTCCACTATTTGATTTAACAACTTACAGCCCAGTGGCCAAGACGTAAGAAGCGATCCTGATAAAATTTAGCAGATCCACCCCAGGCAGGCTTCACAGCGATCCAGTTCTATATGACAGTCGTTAACGCGGTACTGGCACCTTGCTAAAGACCGCTAAGGGCGAACCCTTAGTTAGTGCTTCATCAGCAGCTTACGCTGCTAACTGGGCACCGTAGTTGTCGTCGTTGGCAACTAATAGTTTGCAGCTTTGGATTTAGGTGATTAGCTACCCTCACCACATGCACATCGGGTTTTGTTACCGCCGTCGAATCCTAATCGCCCCCTTTTCTGCGTGCCCTGCCACCATACTGCGTTGCTCGGCGGTCAGTTAACTGCTCACATACCGATGTATGCTCCGCTTTAACTGCCTTGAGCGCCTTGTCTGAAGACAGGTCACTTGAAAAGCTTTTTCGTGTAGCAGCATGATATTGCGTTGCCCTGCGGTCACTAAACTGCTCACGTGCCAATGTACGCTCCGCTTTTAGTGCCTTGGGCGCCTTATCTCCCACCACTACACTTTGAAACTTTTTCCTGCGTGCCCTACCGTCTTACTGCGTTGCTCGGCGGTCAGTTAACTGCTCACATACCGTTGTATGCTCCGCTTTAACTGCCTTGAGCGCCTTGTCTGGCGACAGGTCACTTGAAAAGCTACATCATCCGGTGGGGTTCTCTAAAGGATATTAAGAAAACGCCACGGGAAACGCTGGGGTAACGGATAGGCCGTTACGGCCAGAACACCGGTCGCGCTAGGCGGCCGGGGTGGGGATTATAGGTAATCCACCTGCTTATATCTATGGGCAATTACCCAGGCTTCAAGGGTGCGCCCCAAAATAGGGCGCACAAGCAATTTCTGCTCTCAGCAGGCAAAGCAAATAGCCCTGAACTAGACTTCGTGGACACTAGAAGGCGTTGTTTTCATGCGATTTGGGCATTTCTTCTTAGCCGCCGGTGCCTATTATGTCGCCGGGCGTCTGGGCCTTATGTTGGCCATACCACCGGGTTTCGCCTCTGCCGTTTGGCCAGCTGCCGGTATCGCACTGAGCTGCCTGCTCTTAAGCCGGTGCTGGCAGATAGCGTTTGGGGTCGCTTTTGGCTCTTTTTGCCTGAATCTCGGCATTGTCAGCGATAATTTTACCAACCTTTCCTGGAGCCTACTGCCCGTGCCCACCACTATTGGTCTGGGCGCCGCGCTGCAGGCCAGCCTGGGTTATTGGCTCTACCGTAAAATATTAGGTGAGAACCTGTGCCTAGATGCACCCCGCCAAATTGGCTTGTTCCTGTTAGTGGTATGCCCCGTCTCATGCTTGATTGGCGCCACAATCGGCACCAATGTGTTGCTGTGGCACGGCATTATCGATCCAACCAACGGGCTGTTTACTTGGTTTACCTGGTGGACGGGCGACACTATTGGCACCATGCTGTTCGCGCCCTTATTGCTGGCATTGTTTGCCAGGAGCTCTGATATTGCCTGGCCGCGCCGATTGATGATTGCGCTACCTACCGTCGTATTTTTCTGCTGCATTTTGCTACTTTTTAGCTGGAGCAGCGGCAATCAACGCAAGCACATTGACTTTTATGTGCAACAGGAAGGCGCCGAGCTGTTTAACGCCGTAGAAAACAGGCTTGAGGCGGCTATTAACATTTTGAAAGCCTACGAGGCATTGGTTAGCGGGTCAGAACGGGTAACCCTAGAGGAGTTCAATACCGTTTCCACTATATTAGTGCGCGACAGCGATGTGTTTAAAGCGGTTGGCTGGATTCCGCAACTTAAACATCAGGACCGAGCTGTGTTTGAAAGCACCATGAGCGCTGCCATGGGCACGGATTTTTATCTAACAGAACCGAGTACTAGCGGAGAATTAGTCACTACCCGACGTCACTCCGTGTATTATCCAGTGCAGTATCTCTACCCGCTAAAGGGCAACGTTAAGGCGCTGGGTTTAAATCTGGGTGCCATACCTTCGCGCCTCAAAGCGCTGGAAGATGCCAAAGCATTAAGGCGCCCGGTGGCGACAGCACCCATTCAGCTGGTTCAAAGCCCGACCAGCACTCCCTCTATGATTTTGTATTACCCTGTATTTAACCGGCAGTACGGCAAAAATCATGATGGGCCCGCGCAGTTTAATAGCCAGTTATTAGGTTACGTTAGCGGTGTATTTACGTTCTCGGAGCTGTTAGATGACGTCGCCCAAAAGGCCACGCAAAAGAAGTTAAACATGAACGCGGCAGATGTCACCGAGCCTAACAATACGGTGATGCTACTTACATCGCTGCATAAACGGCTGACGGGCCACGAACCACATTCCTACACCCTATATTTTGGCGAGCGGCTGTTTGAGCTGACTTTTTCTGCCACAGACCAATTTGCACTGGCAGCAAAAGACTGGACCAGCTGGAACATACTGACCTTTGGCTTTCTACTGGCCTCGCTCATGCAGGCATTCATACTGCTAATTACCGGCAACACCGAGCGCATTCGCGAAGAAGTTGCGCGTAAAACCCATCAACTGACACAAGCCAAAGAGCAGGCAGAGCAAGCTAACATTGCCAAGACAAACTTTCTGGCCAACATGAGCCACGAACTTCGCACGCCACTTAATGCTGTAACCGGCCTAATTACACTTTGCTTAAAAACAACGCTAAATCCGCAACAACAACATTACTTAAGCAAGGCAAAACTCGCATCCAGCACCTTGATGGCGCTCATTAACCAAACCCTTGATTACTCTAAAATTGAGGCCGGCAACCTGGAGCTGGAAAGTACTAAGTTCAGCTTGCGGCACATTCTGGAAAAACTACACGCGGTATTCGATACAGAAGCTAATAGCCGAGGCTTGACTTTAGAGTACTGTCTACCGGAGCAAATACCCGAAAGATTTATAGGCGACCCCTTACGTATAGAGCAAATTCTATTAAACCTGTGTGGCAATGCAATTAAGTTTACTGAAACAGGAAAGATAACGATTACCCTACACCCGGTAGTGACAAATGCAGAGAGCAAGCTTGCTACCCTTAAGTTTGATATAGAAGATACAGGTATTGGTATAGATCGGCGTAAGTTGCCTCACCTGTTTGGCGCTTTTCAGCAAGCAGATTCAAGCACCACACGAAAATACGGTGGCACAGGGCTTGGTTTGAGCATTTGTCAAAAGCTGGTACAACGTATGAATGGCAATATTGAAATAGACAGCCAGGTCGGCGAGGGAACCACAGTAAAGGCAACACTGCAGGTTGCCGTTGAAAACCCCAATGCAACGGTCAACTTACACAATTTCGGGCATATAGACGAAGAGACAACGGTAGAGCCAGATGCACCCACCACGCTCACAACCAATGTGCTCGCCGGTAAACACGTGCTGGTGGTGGAAGACATTCCTATTAATCAAGATATTGCGCGGTATCTACTTGAAGACTATGGTGCCTCGGTAACCACTGCAGACAACGGTCTACATGCAATCGCCATTTTGGAGGAAAACCCCAATTTTGATCTGATATTTATGGATATTCAGATGCCAGAAATGGACGGACTAGAGGCCACGCGACAAATCCGCGCGCGCAGCCATTTGAGCCACTTAACCATTATTGCAATGACGGCTAACGCCGTGAAGCAGGATGTGGAGGCCTGTATTGCTGCGGGTATGAATGACCACGTAGCCAAACCCATTGAAGAGGACGACTTGCTAAGCAAGGTGGCTAAACACTTGCGCAATTGATCTAGTGAGCCGAAATCCTCACCGATAAACCGCGCGTTGAATGAGTAGAATAATGAAGTCATTGCCACTTGGGCTTGGGTTTCGTACAGTCTCTAGCTGGATTATCGACACACGGAATAGAAAGTCAGGAGGCCAAGTACAAGAGCGAGAAAATTGCAAAACGCTGTATTTAACCGCCCACGCCAGGCGCGGCCGAAAGCCCCTTCAATTGGCGTAAATAGCGCTGGTAAATTGCTTCGTACTCGCCACTGGCTTTTACTTTTTGCAGCGCCTCATTGAACTGCTGGCACGCAACCGGGTCGTGAAATCCCATTCGTGTAACCAGCACGGGAAAGATATCGTGAAAGGCAACCGCATCTACGCGAGCACCAATGCTGCTCAATTTATCGACACTGTTAAGAAAGATAAACATGTCTCCCACGCTTACCTGGTACCTGCGACCGTATAGCATCCGTGTTTGCAGCTCTGGCTTGCGCACTTCCTGGTAACTGTCTGGACTTACTACACGTGAAAACTCTGGGCCGAAGAAATTTAGCGCCCCCTCAAAAGTGACAATACTCTTGCCTTCCAACTCAGCGATGGTATCGATTGAGTGTTTTTCTTCCGCCAAAGTCATGGCGATATCGCGAAAGCGAAATACTGGATCGCTGCGGCAGGCATCTGTATCGATGGTATCAAATAGATTGGCAACAGCGTCCAGTCGCCCGGCGATAAAGCTGGCCCACAAGCCATTGTTGCTATGACCAAATACAAATTGCGGCTGGTAGTCTGGCATTTCAAGAAACACCGCTTTTAGGATGTCCGTGAAAATGCCGGATTCTGTTTCGGCAATAAAGTAGGGCTCAAAGTTACCCATACCGACGGAGATCACCTGAACTTGTGCAGTGGCACTCGCTAGGCGCGAATCCTCGCTGTCGGGCGCCCCTATAACAGGGCCACTGCATAAGAACAGCAGTGCTAATGCCAGCTTTAGCCACCTATGTGAATTCACGCTTAACCCAGCTGCCCAGATGATAAATTGATCCTAAAGCCAACTATAGCGCAATTCCCGGCTTTTCGCGGCTGTCAGACAGGCGGCCACAGCCATTCGTGACCGATCTGGCGGGGCACCCACTCCGCGTTGCGCCAGCCAACCGAGTATGTACCTGCAGCGACATGAACAGCGATACCCACTGGGGCTAAGAACACGGTTACATGACGGCGACCTTGCCAAAATGCCGGTTTACTGGGTGTTTGGGGCCTTTTACAGCTATTTTTCGGCGGCGCTAACTTAGGATCGCTTAAACTTAGACACGACACTTACTCCAATTGTCAGACCAAATCTTGATCCAACGCCTGCAAAATGTCCCTCCCCCGCCCAATTTCTCGCGAGCTGGTCATATCCCTCGCTCGCACCTTGCGGTGATAGTCACAGGTTGCACCGCTTAGCCGGCGATTTTCCTGAGACCCATGCTCTCTGCTAGTATGGCGAATTACCACGACTGCTGTAGCTCCATGGACATACAATTAGGCAAGCGCCTACAACTTATTGCGCGCACTATCCATACCCAGCACATTCAAACACCCTACCAGCTTCTATGGGATTGCTGTTGCGATCACGGGTTACTGGGACGCTATTTGTTGACCAGAAATATTGGTACTCAAATACATTTCGTCGATTGCGTTGCAGACATCATGGCCCTACTCCCGCCACTTCTCTCTCACATCGATAGCAGCCGCTATCGGCTGTTAACCCAAGACGCATCGGCGCTACACTTTGAGCCAGGTCCACGGCATGCCGTCATTATTGCCGGCATTGGCGGCGAGCTAGCCACCCATATGCTGCGCACCCTGGTCGAAAACAACCCCAACGCCAACGTCGACTTTTTAATTTGCCCCACCAACTCCATTTTTGATGTGCGAGATTATTTGGCAGGCGGCCCGTTTACACTGCTGCACGAACAGCTCATAAAAGAGCGAAAGTGGTTCTATGAGGCGATACTGGTAAGGAAAGGAACAGAAGGGAAGCCGGTGTCGGTGACGGGGGATTTTTGGGATGCTAAAAACCCAGATCATCAGTTGTACATGGGGCGTTTAATGGGGCACCTCCATTCGCTTACCAAGTCTGACGACTCGGTACGGGCGAGGCACAGAATAGAAAAATATGGCCAGTGTATTTCGTAACCATTACACCGCGCGTCCATTAAATATGGGCTGCATCGCAGCCCATATTTATACATTTCAGCTTCAATCACACCGACATTTGTTCTAGCAGATCATCGTCAGATTCATACCAATACTCACTGCCTGATCCAAAGGAGCTAACCATTAAAGACTTTATCGCCTTATAAGCACTGTTAGTTTTGGTGAAGCTGCCCTTTGCGGCCACAAAAACTCCGTACCCGGCGGCGACGGCAAGCCCCACAGAGGCGACAGTTGGTGACGATGCGGCTGACGCAATATAACCTGCGGTTGCTTCCGCAGCCTTCTGAGCTCCTGTTGCACCAACCTCTTTCAAACCTGCCGCACCGACACCACCAGCTAGAACCACCTTGGCAGATTTATCTGCAATTTCTTTACACACATTTCTTCGAGAGGCGCTGCTACGCATATCTCTTGGATTAATATTCCTCCCTACATACGTAAGCCCTACTTTCGCACACAAAGGTTTAATATCCTTTTCATCCACTCCAACCGGATTAGACAAGAATACTTTCTGCTCTGAGAATTTATTGCGCAAATATCGAACAGTTTCTTCGTCTCCTGCAGCAAATCGACTAAGCGATGGCGCATCCTGTAAAATAGTCAGAGATTTTACAATAGTAAGAGCTCCCTCACCGTGAACCAGCCAGTTTACAGAGGCCTTTGCGTCGGCTGTTTGTTGAACAAGCGATGCAACGCCATTCGCCGCATCTAACTTACCATGGCCTTTTTTATATGTCCGATCAACCGCGAACCAGCCATTTTTTGCCACGAAAACCGCCAAAAACTGCAGCAAAATGCGCACCATCCCACTTATGGGACAAATCCATGCACTCTTCCTTTCGGCCTTCTGTCGCTCAACTTCTATCGCTGTCCACCACTCGACACAATCCATTACCTGATTGATGAGTATCGCCCTGTATAGAATGACTAAATCATAACTTTGATATTAAAACATCTCCATTATCGAGATAGTATTCAATTGAAGTGCCATTCAGCATTAAATTTCTAAACGTGCCAACGGAGTTAGCGGCGAAGCCAGAATGTGGATCAGCATTTAACCCAACCAAAGCTCGATAGAGGGTCATGAACTGATAACTATTTTGTTTTAGTTCTATTAAACGCTCAAAAACTGGGCACACAGTATTCTGAACATACACATCTCTTCCCTGCTTTACACCCAATGGGAAAACCTCAAAAACTTTTTTCCATCCAGCTCTAAAATTTGGCATTACAACTCCTTATTTATTAATCCTATATTCAGGGGCAGGAGAGCCATTTGGTTCTACAACCCTTGTATATGTGCCATCCTCAAGTTGTCTCTTACCTATGGTGTGCTCTTTCCAGTCAAATAGCTCACGCGCAGGCTCAACCCCCTCAAGTGAAAACTCAAACTCTCTATTGGAAATCTCTATACTGCCCACGACAGACGAAATCAATCCGTAAATGTAATCTATAGTCGCTGGCGCCATGTAGTAGCCGCTGACAATGAACTCGAATTCAAGAAAATGCTGCGGATCAATTGGCGTTATAAATACTACTTTGCTCTCAGACTCTAATTGCTTGGCTTCTGCCTCCGAGAGATCACCTGTTTTGTCTTTAACGACGAAATTTATCCATTGCCTATCATCGGTAATCTTCCACTCGATAGGCACTTCGGTCATTTCGAGCAGGACGCTACCAGGCCCATATGTGAAATATATATACCTATCAACCACGTCCTGTAATGCTGCGCCCTCAGTGCAACTAAAACCATCTGGCAAATCATCAACACGTACCACTGCCGCAGTTAAGAGTAATCCACCTAAAGGCTGCATACCCAAGGGTGCGCCAAACAATTCCCATGCATTAGAGAGAAGCAATAGAGTAGCCATTCGGCTCTGTTGATACACTGGCATGTGATCAAAAGTCACGTACTTAAGCCGATCGAAGATATTCACTTTGGGCTCAGGCAACTGCTCTGGCAGGTCATACATATTGCCGTGAGGCAATTGCAAAGCTAATTGGCAAACACCGAGATCAACTGAAAGATTGTGCCTGTTATCCCAGTTAGGGATGTAGGGAGATTTTTTTGATGCCAATAAGCGGGCCAGCATTAGGCACATCCATGTAGAGGGCGAAAACGCGCGGATTATAGAACGTGAAAACGTTGCTAATTAGACTAACTTCAATGCAGTTGGCCAGTTGGCGCATCAATTCACAATTAGTGGGAAATTTACCTTGAGCAAAGCCCCTTAGGTGGCTCCATAGTACCACTAGAGATTATGCGAAACTGTAGCTAAAAGCGCGTAAGATTGGTGAAGTCTTCATTTAATTCCACCTAAATCCCAAGAATCGCGTACTTTCCCTCAAACTCCACCGCCACGCGGCCGCTGCATTCGATGGTGGCACTGAGCCAGATACTGGCTTTGCCATTGGCGTCGAAAGCCGCATAGAAGTCCGCCAGCTGGTCTGCGGAAGGGGCCTGGCAAATGGCCCGGATATCGCCTTGCACTGGGGCTTTGTATTTGATTTTGCCCTCTGCGACTACTTGGTTGCAGCGCAGGCCGCGGGCTTGGGAGTGCAGGTAGATCATGCCCCAGCACGCCATAACCGCCGCATTGTAGAGGCTGCCGCCGAAGGCGGTGGCCTTGTCATTGATGTTGGGGCCGAGGGGGGCGTGCAGAACCAGTTGCTGGCCGTTGTAGTGTTCGACGGACAGGCCCATAAATTCGGTAATGGGCAGGTGATTGTCAAAAAACTCTGTCAGCAGGTGGCTGTTTTGTACCAGGTCCATCGCGTGTGTTCCGTCCGGAGAAAATTGTCATTGTACTGAAAACGCCGCCGCCAGCCCACGCGGAGCCAGACCCTAGAGCAAATCCAAAATGGTCTTGGCGGCATTGTAGGGTGTTACGCGATTGTCGATCACGCCTGCCCGCAGCTCCGCCATTTTTTGTTTGACGGCCGGATTGTCGGTGAGCCTGCGCTCTAACATCTGGTGGATAAGCTTTTTCATCCACTCGGCATTCTGGCTGGCGCGCTTGCCTTCAAAGGCGTGGTGTTCGTCGGCCAGGGCTTTGTACTCTTCGATCATGGTCCACACCTGATCGATACCGGCGTTATTGAGCGCCGAGCAGGTTTCCACCCGCGGCGTCCAGAAGGCGCCGTGGCGAATCAGGTGAAAGGCGCTTTGGTAGTGCTGCTGGGTGCGGGTGGCTAGGTTAACGCTTTCACCGTCGGCCTTGTTGATGACCAAGGCATCGGCCAGCTCCATGATGCCGCGCTTGATGCCCTGCAGTTCGTCGCCGGCATTGGGCAACATCAACACTAAAAAGAAATCGACCATGGCGGCAACTTCGTATTCGGACTGGCCAACGCCCACCGTCTCCACCAGGATCACGTCGTAACCGGCAGCTTCACACAACAGCATGGTCTCGCGGGTTTTTTGTGCCACGCCGCCCAATGCGCCCTCGGAGGGGGAGGGTCGAATAAACGCATTGGCCTCGCGCGACAGAGCTTCCATGCGGGTTTTATCGCCCAGAATACTACCGCCGCGCACGGGCGACGACGGGTCTACCGCCAGCACCGCCACCTTTTTGCCCTGCGCAATAAGGTGCTTGCCAAAGGCCTCGATAAAAGTCGACTTGCCCACACCGGGAATACCGCTAATGCCGATGCGAATACTCTTGCCTGAATGCGGCAGCACCGCTTCCAGTAATTGCTGCGCCTGATCGCGGTGGCTGTCGAGCTTGCTCTCCACCAGTGTAATGGCCTTGGCCAGCGCGCGCCGATTGCCCTGCTTTAATAAGTCGATGTCGATCATAGAACCCGTGCTTGTCCCCGTGGGCTATCGCGACGTCGGTATTACCCGCGCGCCGCTTTAATGGCTTCCAATACCTGGCGTGCAGACACGGGAATTTTGGTGCCCGGCCCAAAGATACCCTTCACGCCCGCCTGTTGCAGGAAGGGATAATCTTGCTTGGGAATTACGCCGCCGGCCACTACGATGATGTCGTCGGCGCCCTGCTTGTTCAGCTCGGCGATCAATTCGGGAATCAGGGTTTTATGGCCCGCCGCCTGAGACGAAACGCCCACTACGTGCACGTCGTTTTCAACGGCCTGGCGGGCAACCTCTTCGGGCGTGGAAAACATGGGCGACAGATCGATATCAAAACCCACGTCGGCAAAGGCCGTGGCAATCACCTTGGCGCCGCGATCGTGACCATCTTGGCCCATTTTACACACCAGCATACGCGGGCGGCGGCCCTCGCGGGCTTCAAAGGCTTCGATGTCGGCTTTAATGGCCATCCACTCGGGATCATTTTCGTAAGAGGCACCGTAAACACCGGAAATAGTGCGCGCCTGGGCGTTGTAGCGGCCGAAAATCTCTTCCATAGCGTCTGATATCTCCCCCACCGTGGCGCGCAATCGCGCGGCCTTGACGGATAAGTCTAACAGATTGCCCTGGCCGGTTTTGGCGGCCGCGGTAATGTCGGCCAGCGCCTGCTGCACGGCGGCGTTATTGCGGCGAGCGCGCACTTGATTGATGCGCTTGATCTGCGACTCGCGCACTGCGACGTTATCGACCTCAAGAATTTCCAGCTCTTCTTCTTCGTCGAGCACGTATTTGTTCACGCCCACAATGACATCTTCACCGCGATCGATGCGGGCCTGCTTTTTGGCCGCAGATTCTTCGATACGCAGCTTGGGCAAGCCCGCCTCAATGGCCTTGGCCATACCGCCGTTGGCTTCGATCTC
The DNA here is from genome assembly GCF_058345725.1 of Simiduia sp. NCBI lineage: Bacteria > Pseudomonadati > Pseudomonadota > Gammaproteobacteria > Cellvibrionales > Cellvibrionaceae > Simiduia > Simiduia sp. The sequence goes on from NZ_JBTUOC010000051.1 coordinate 10,779, forward strand.
TTCGATCAGCTCCCAGGCTTTGTCCGCAATTTCTTGGGTCAGCGTTTCCATCATGTAGGAACCACCCCAGGGGTCCACGACCTGGGTAATACCGGTTTCTTCCTGAATAATAATTTGCGTGTTGCGAGCGATGCGCGCCGAAAATTCTGTGGGCAATGCCACGGCTTCGTCAAGCGCGTTGGTGTGCAGCGATTGGGTGCCACCAAACACGGCGGCCATGGCCTCGATGGTGGTGCGAATAACGTTGTTGTACGGGTCCTGCTCCGTTAGCGACCAGCCAGAGGTCTGGCTGTGGGTGCGCAACATAGACGACTTGGGGTTCTTTGGTTTGAACTCCTCCATGATCTTGTGCCACAACAAACGGCCGGCGCGCAGCTTGGCAATCTCCATGTAAAAATTCATGGATATGCCCCAGAAAAATGACAGGCGCGGTGCAAAGGCATCCACATCCAGACCTGCAGCCAAAGCGGTGCGCACATACTCGCGCCCGTCCGACAGGGTGTAGGCCAACTCCAGTGCAGCATCGGCACCGGCCTCTTGAATGTGATAGCCGGAAATGGATATGGAATTAAACTTCGGCATGTGCTGGCTGGTGTAGCCAATGATGTCGCCAATAATTTTCATGGACGGCGCAGGCGGATAAATATAGGTATTGCGCACCATAAACTCTTTCAGAATATCGTTCTGAATGGTGCCCGCCAGCTTATCCTGCGAAACGCCCTGCTCTTCGGCGGCAACGATGTAATTGGCCAAAATCGGCAGCACCGCACCGTTCATGGTCATAGACACAGACACTTTATCAAGCGGAATGCCGTCAAACAGAATTTTCATATCTTCGACGGAGTCGATAGCTACGCCCGCCTTGCCCACATCGCCAGATACCCGTGGGTGATTGGAGTCGTAACCGCGGTGGGTGGCAAGATCGAAGGCCACTGAAACACCCTGGGCACCGGCTTTCAGATTTTTGCGGTAAAAAGCGTTGGATTCTTCCGCCGTCGAAAAGCCCGCGTACTGGCGAATGGTCCAGGGGCGGCCTGCGTACATGGTGGCTTGCGGCCCTCGCACGTAGGGCGCCAGGCCCGGCAGCGTATCGGCATAGGGCAGCTTGTCTAGATCCGCGCGGGTGTAGAGCGGCTTAATGTGAATGCCTTCGGGCGTGTGCCAGGTCATCTGCTCGGGCGTTAAGCCTTTCATTTGTTTGGTGGCCAGCGCTTCCCACTCGGCCAGGGTGTATTTTTTCTCGGTCATTGTTGCCTCTTTGCCTGCACTCTCACAGGCTTAATGCTATTCGACAATGGCTCAGGTCTGTTTAGACTCAATGCGCATCCATGGGCTGACTTAATTCAATCAGCACACCGTCACAACTTTTCGGGTGAATGAAAATCACCTTGCAATTGTGCGCACCCATGGACGGTGCCTCGGATAAAAACTGGTAACCCTTTTCTTTCAGGCGCGCCACATCTGCCTCGATATCATCGGTGCGAAAACACAAGTGGTGCAGGCCGCCGCCGCGCTTTTCCAGGTAGCCGGCAATAGGGCCCTCACCCTTGAGCGGATGCACCAATTCAATCTGTGTGGGCGGCAACGGAAAAAACGCCGTGCTGGTTTTAGCGGACGCCACGTCCTCGCGGCCGTTGTAATTCAGGCCAAAATCTTCCATGAAGCGCTTAATGGATTTTTCCAAATCCGGCACTGCAATGGCGATGTGGTCAAGTGCTGTAATCATGGCTTACCCCTTAATGCTCGCCAGAAACTGATCAGTTTGCTCGCGCCTGCGCGCGGCAATATCTTCGGGCGATTCAAACTCAATTTTTTCCGCGGGCGTAATCTTAAATAGCGGCTGGCCCTTTTTAATGATGGCGCCGTCATCGGGCACCAAAATTTCATCAATGGTGCCCGCAAAGGGCGCGTTGACCTTGTTGAACATCTTCATCACTTCGACGATGTACAGCGGATCGCCGGCTTTAAATTCGGAACCCACAGTGACAAATGGCGGCCGATCTGGCGCTTCGCGGGCGTAGAACATACCGCCGCTGGCGGCCAGAATTTCATCGGATTTTGCTGTCGGCGGTGGCACCAACACCTTGGCCATGGCCGACTGCAGCTTGGCGTCAGTCAGGCGCTCGGGAATGGTAATGGTCAGGTCGGCATTGACCGACAGCGCAAAGAAATCGGTCTGGCGCGCCAGGAACATGGGCAGCGCTAAAATTTCCATGCCCGCTTGGTAACCGCGGTGAGCGGCCTGTACCTGAGCCCAGCTATCGGCTGTAAAGCCCTCGGGCGCATTACCGCCCAGCAGCGCATTCAGTGCTCTGTAGTCGCGCTCGCCCAGCTTTTCTTCCAGCGTGCTGTAGAACGCCAGCGCGGCGGTGAGAATTTCGTGGTCGTGATCCCAGATCATGTTGGCCGCCGGGCGCCCGTCGCGATAATCCATGTTCAAGAAATTATAGGTATCGGCTAACAGGTGCACGGGGTTGATTGTCCAGTTGACGCCCTCGCTATCCAGGCACGCGTGACACTTGTGAATAGACACCCAGCCCGCCAGCACGTGTGGCGACTCCAACAGCATGGCAATGGGGCGGGTCAGCAGCAGCTGCTTGCGCGCCAACACAGCCTGTAAATCGGCCTGTTGTTCAACTGGCGCACTTGCCAATTGCTGCGCACACAATTGCTGGTAGGCGTAATCCAGATCTTGGTTGTTGGCCGCCTGCTTAAGCAGCCCCACGGCCGTGAGGTAAGGCACAATAAAACGCGTGGTGGGTCGGGCATTGATGTTGTTGCCCAAAAACCAATTAACCAGCCCGTAGTGAAATTCCAGGTTGGTGGCCAAGTCTTTGCCGCGCAGTTGCGTAACGCGCAAAATTTCTGCCATGCGCTCGTAGGTCTGGCGCCGGTTGTCGCCCACGCTCAACAACAGTGCAATGTTGGAATCGTAGGCCCCCGCCAAGTGGTATTTCATGAACACATCAGTATCGGGATTGTGCAGGCTGATGCCCTGGTCGTCGCGAATTTCACCGGGAATGGCGTCGGACCATTTTTCGATCACGCCGCCGGCGTGGGGCTGCAGCGCCTGGTTGGTGGCATTGAGCCGCGCCTCAACCGAGGCGGTGTGGCGCAACACGCGCGTGGGTTTTGGCAAGCGCGGGCCGTGAGCGGCCAGTAGCACCATGGCCTCGACCAGGGAATTCACCACAAAACTTTCGTGCGGCTGATCGAGGTTGGTGAACTTTAACGCATAGCAAAGCTCGGTCACCCGGTGCTCCACCTGAATGCGGGTATTCATCTCCATGAAGAAGTGCTTATCGCGATCGACAATGCACTCGAAGGTCGACACCGAATCCAGACCCACGGCGCGACCAAAGATTTCCGACTCCTCCTCCATCTTTTGCAACGTGAGAATGTCCTGGCGCAACACCTTGGCTTCGGTTTCATTGCCGGCGCGCTCGGCCTCGGCCAGTGCGGCCTCCAGGTCTTCGGTAATCACCGACACTTCCAGCAATTTCTGCTCGTGCATTTGCAGCGAGCAATCGCGGCCACCCAAGGCCAGGGCCCATTCGCCATTGCCCAGCACTTGAATTTCCTGGTGGCGGGTAGTTTCGATATTTAGTTCCACCAAAACGTTTTTATTGTCGCCAACGCCCGTGGTTTTTACTTCGTTCAGTATTTCCAGCACCAGCTCGGGCGCCTTGGCCGCGGCCTGCTCGATGCGGCTATCCAGATCGCCCTCGTAGGCTGCGGGCGAGGCGAGAATGCGCTGCCCCTTGCCGCCGCCACCGCCAATGGCCTTCAGGCGTATGCGGTTGTCTGGGTAGTCGCGGCTCATCACCATCACTTGTTCGCGAATGGTTTCCGACAACTCGGCAATGGTGTACAGATCGATGCCCTTGTCATAGCTGGCGGCCAACACCAGATCCGCTTTGTCGGCCAGGCTCACGTCGGCACTGTCAAAACGTGCGCGATTAACAGGTAAGGCCTCCGCTTGAATCAATGCGCTCAGTGCGGCTTCATCGGGGTACTTTTTTAACAGCGTGAGCGCGGTGGCATTGTCGACGCCGGGGGTGACCGACACCCCCACTTTCAGGGCAGTGCGCTTGGCTTCATCTTTTAAGCCGGCGTCGTGCACGGTGCGCGAACAAGGGCCAATAAAATTCAGGCCGGCAGCTTCCATGGCCGCTACCATGGTTTCGTCTTCGGCCATAAAACCGTAACCGGCAAAGATGGCGTTATAACCGTTGCCGCGTGCAATATTGATAATCTGCTTAATGCGCTGCTCGCGCTCGGCTTTGTTGGCGCCGGTGTAATCTGGCACCCGGTGTACGCGGTGCGGGTCGGTCAGCTTGCGCAGCTCCGGCGCCAGGGCATTCTGGTAGACGATAGAGTCTTTTTCAGACAGCAAAATGCCGTAGTGTTGAATGCCCATTTCCTCGAACACATCCATGGCCTCTTTGCGGATCGGGCCGCGGCAGATAATGAGCGGGCGGATGTGTGCGCAGTCAAAGGATTTAATCCAAGCGCTGTCGGCCAGCCCCAGGCGACGGTCGCGGTGGATGAGCGGGTTATTTAAATAATAATTGTTGGAGTGTTCCACTGTCTCAGTCTCTTAGTATTCGGTTGCAATTGGGCCGTGGCTCAGTGAAATTCGCGCTGCACGCCATTAAAGGGTTCGGGCACATAGTGCGCCAAGTGGAACGCCATGTTTTTACACAGCAGTGCACGTAAATCTGAAGGCATCACAATTTGTGAAATGGAACCCAGTGACAGGGCTTCGTTGGGGTTCATCAGCTCCTGCTCGTAGCGCGCCTTGAGCGCCGCTTCCTGCTGCACCTGCCAGGCTTGCACCTGGGCTGCATCTTCGCCATTGGCGATACGCTGCTTAACCTCGGCGCGCATTTTTTGCAGTTCTTCTTTGTAAACAAATTCCACGCCCGCCGGCCCCATGACCGCTGCGCGCGTGGAGGGCAGCGCTACCACTAAATCGGCACCGGTGGGGTAGTTGTTGTAAGACGCGTAGGCGCCGCCAAAGGCGTTGCGAATGATCACCAAAAAGCGCGGCGTGCGCAGATCGATAATGGCATCCAGCATGGCGCGCCCGGCTTGTACAATGCCGTTTTGCTCCTGCTCTTTGCCGGGCAAGAAGCCGGTGGTGTCTTCCATAAAGATCACCGGAATGTTGTACAAGTTGCAGAACCGGATGAAGCGCGCGTTCTTGTAGGCCGCGTCTATATCGATTTGACCCGAGGCCACCGCCGAGTTGTTGGCCACAAATCCCACCACATTGCCACCCATACGCCCAAGCGCGGTGACGGTATTGCGCGCGCGATCGGGCTGCACTTCCATAAAATCGCCGTGGTCGCACAATTGCTGAATGATGATGGACACATCCAGTGGCGTGTTAAAACCACTGGGCGAGTTAAACGCTTTCTTAAGCAGGATATCGATATCCCAGGTTTTGCGGTCCACCGGATCGGAGGTGGGCTGAAAAGGTGCCAACTCGCCGTTGTTGCTGGGCAGGTAGCGCAACAGGGCTTTGACTTTGCGCAGCGCCGCCACTTCGTCGGGCACCACAAAATCGGTTACGCCCGATTGCGAGTGCACGCCCGGTCCGCCCAATTCGTCGGGCGTGACATCTTCACCCAACACCGACTTCACCACGCCGGGGCCGGTCAGACCAAAAAAGGTGTCGTTGGGTTGAATCAAAAAGCTGCCCTGGCGCGGCAGGTAGGAACCCCCACCCGCGTTAAAGCCGAACATGCACATGATCGACGGCACCACACCGGAGATTTTGCGCAGCGCAGTAAACGCCTCGGCATAGCCGTCCAGGCCCCCGACACCGGCGGGCACGTAGGCACCGGCGGAGTCGTTCAGGCCCACCAGCGGAATACGACGCTTGCCAGCCAGCTCAAACAAGCGCGCCAGCTTTTTGCCATTGGTGGCATCCATGGAGCCGGCGCGCACGGTAAAGTCGTGGCCGTAGACCGCTACATCGCGGCCATTAATTTTGACAATGGCGGTCACCAGCGAGGCGCCGTCCAGATTTTTGCCCCAGTTCTGAAACAGCACCGTGGGCTCTTCATCGGTGAGCACAGACAAGCGCTCCCAGATGGTCATGCGATTTTTGGCGTGCTGGCGCTGAATATTGCGCACCCCGGCCGCCTTGCGCGGGCGCTGAATCAGATCGTAGCCCTGCTGCAGATTGGCCTCGTACAAACCGGGTTCGTAGCTGGCCTGGCCCGGCACGCTGAATTCCTGGGCCGGTGCGGTATCGAAGGGGTTGTCCAAGCTCACTTGGGGCGTGGCAGTTTTAGTCATGGCGATTCCAACCGTCGTCTTGTGCTGGTAAGGGTCCATAGCGAACCCGTCTATTACAGATGGCGCGATGATAAACAACAATGTCTACAGTAAAAACACGTATTCGCAGGGCATTTCAACAAAGAGAATCTATTAAGCTTATGTTTTATAAGTAAAAAATATTAATTTCAGTAGAAACTAATCACAAAATTACATGCTGTTAATAGACATATTCGCTCACAAGCTGATTTTAATTGTCTTTTCTCATGGCTGAATTTGTCCATCACTGGACAGGGTCACGCCCGCTACCCGAGTGAAAGCATAGTTCACACCCAGGGCGAGCCTGGGCCAAGGATGCCAGGCAAAGGGAGAAGTTGGTGTACGGCTAGCGCTAGCGAAACAGGTGGTCGGGTAATTCCAATGCGCCACGCGCGGCGCGCTCGGCGCGGAAGGCCGTCGGGGTTTTGCCCTGCCATTGGCGAAAGGCGCGGGTAAAGGCGCGCGGCTCGCTGAAGTCCAGTAAGCGGGCGACTTCGGCGATGGGCAAGCTGCGATTGGCGAGCAATTCGGTGGCCAAATCGTTGCGCAAATTGTCTTTGATCTGCTGGTAGCTGATGCCTTCGGCGGTGAGCTTGCGGCGCAGGGTCTGCTCGCTGATGCCCAACTCGCGCGACAAATCGGCGGCATTGGGCAGGCACAGCACCTGGCCATCGCGCGGTTTGAGCAACTGGTTGATGCGCGCCGTCAGGCTGGTGTCTTCGCCGGGAATAGTGAGCATGTCGATGGGCGCGCGGCGTAAAAACACCTGCAGCTCGCGCCGGCTTTTCACCAATGGCTGGCTCAGGTAGCTGCGGTGAAACACCAATCGGTTGACCTTGCTTTTTAAGTGAGTGGGGCAGCGAAATAATAAGCGAAACTCTTCGGCATCAATAGGCGTGTAGTTGATGTAAGCGCCCACCAACTTAATGGGCTTGCCGATATACCAGCTGGCAAAGCGATGCCAGATAACGTGCCAGTACTCGATGTAGAAATGCTCAAAATCCAGCTCTGGTCGCTTGAATACCGTGGTCAGGTAGACGTGCTCGCCCTCGTAATCGAGCGACATTTGCAGCTCGTCGGTAATCTGGTTGTAGAACCTGATGCCCCGCTGCAGCAAGCCTTCCAGGGTTTCCGCTGTGGAGACCCACTCGGCCATGAGCGCAAAGGTACCCAACTTGATGGGGCGCTCGGTAAAGCCCATAAACTCGTCGTTTAAGGCCTTAGCGATGCCATAGTAGAGCCGCGCCACTAAATCCACGTGAATGCGCGCCTTGGGGTCGCGTAGCGGCCGCTCGGGGATGCGCGCCATGCGCAACAGCGCCTTGGGATTTAAACCCCGCGCTTTGGCGCCGCCCAGGGCGCTTTTGATGTAGTGCGTGCCGATGGTGGCCATGAAATGCTCACGGTGACAGGTTGAAAGAAAGGGAATGGTTCACCAACCCATTCGAGCCGCAGCTTAGCAAAGTGGGCACCTCGCGCACCAGTTGCGCCGGGCAGAGCTATCCACGCGACAAGCCGACAGCCCGAAAGGTTTAGGCGGATTACCCTTGCGGCCTGCTCTCGCTTAACCGTCAACACAGCAGTGCTCCGGCCTTTGCGGGCGATTCCACCAATTATTCCAACACATGGGTTTATCACGATGAGATCCTGGCTATCCACGCTGGCAGTTGCTGCCATAACAGGCAGTCTGCTCGCAGCCTGCACCAATGCACCCGAACAGTCGCGCGCCACAGAGCGCAAAGCGGCGCCCTTGCTTGAGCGCCATGTCGCGCAAGCGCGCGCCCAGCGGGTCAGCAATGTCAGCTACGACCTGGCGCTGAAACTGCCCGCCGACAATGTGCCCTTTAGCGGCACGGCCACCATCAACTTTACGCTCTCTGATGCGAGCCAGCCGCTCACCCTCGATATGATCGACGGCGAAGTGCAACGCATTGTGCTCAATGGCAGCGAACTCGCCGTCGATCACAATGGCTTTTACATTACCCTGCCCGCCAGTGCGCTGAGCACAGGCGAACAGACGCTGGCCATCGACTACACCCACCCCTACCGCCGCGATGGCTCGGGCCTGCACTGGTTTAAAGATCCTGAGGATGGCGAAACCTATTTGTACACCCAGTTTGAAGATTACCACTTCAACAAAGTGTTCCCCGGCTTCGATCAGCCCGACCTAAAAGCCACCTACACGCTGACGGTCGACGCCCCCGCCCACTGGCAGGTGATCAGCGCGGTGCGCGAAGCCCAGGTAGAAGGCCTGGACGGCGACTACCAGCGCTGGCACTTTCCGGAAACCGAGCTTTTCTCCACCTACATTTTTTCGCTGCACGCCGGTCCTTACCGCATGTGGGAAGACAACAGCCACAAAGTGCCCATGCGCATTTATGCGCGCAAGAGCTATGCGCAATATGTGGGTGTAGAGCAATGGTTTGAAGTGACCCGCCAGGGCATGGACTTCTTTGGCCAGTATTTTGAATACGACTATCCCTTCTCCAAATACGACCAACTGCTGGTGCCCGATTTTAATTTTGGCGCCATGGAAAATACCGGCGCTGTCACCTTTACCGAACGTCTGCAGCCGCGCCGCGAACACACACGCAAAGACCAGGAAACCATGACCATGGTGGTGATGCACGAGTTGGCACACCACTGGTTTGGCAACCTGGTAACCATGACCTGGTGGGACGATATCTGGCTCAACGAAAGCTTTGCCGACTTTATGGGTTATTACGCCACCGCCAAGGCCACCGAATTTACCGAGGCCATGGACAGCTTTTCCGGCAACCGCAAAAGCTGGGGCTATAGCGAAGATCAGTGGATCACCAGCCACCCCATTGTGCAGGATATCCCCGACACCGAAGCGGTAATGGCCAGCATCGACGGTATCACTTATGCCAAGGGTGCCTCGGCGCTGATTCAATTGAAACACTACATTGGCGACGACAAATTTCAGCAGGCACTGGCGCTGCACTTTGATCGCTATGCTTTTAAGAATGCCCAACTGAAAGATTTTCTGGCCACGCTGAGTGAAGTGGCCGGCGAAGACCTTAGCAAGTGGAGCGCGCAATGGCTGGAGCAGGCGGGCGTCAACGCCTTGCAAGCCGACTTCCAATGTCAGGACGGTAAAATCACCGCCTTCGATATGGTGCAATACCCCGCAAACGTGAGCGGCGCACTGCGCACCCACAAACTGGATGCCCTGCTGATTGCCGATGACGGCAGCAAAACGGTCATCGACGTCAATGTGAGCGGGCCCCACAATCCGCAGCCCACGGCTATTGGGAAAACCTGCCCGACGTTTGTGCTGCCGAATGTTTCAGATCACACCTTTGCCCGCACGCTGCTCGATGAAAAATCTGTGACTTATTTACAGAACAATTTGAATAACTTCGACAACCCTATTCAGAAGGCCATGATTTGGCGCAGCCTGAATGAGTCGATGATCGACGGCAAGCTGGCCGCCACCGATTTGTTGGAGCTGGCGCTGAAAAACTTGCCCAGCGAAACCAACGCCACCCTTCTGCGCGGCGCGCTGGACAGTGCGCAGTCCGCCTATAATTATCTAGTCCTGCGCCCCTTCGTGCGCGACACCGACGGCCAGCTGGCGGCGCAATACCGCAAGCGCTTAGAGCAAATGGCGTGGACGGGCTATCAACAACACACGGGCGCAGCGCAGCGCAGCTGGTTTGGGGTTTGGGTGACTATGCTGCACACGCAGCAGCCAGACGCCATCGCCCTGTTAAAAGCCGGCAAACTCAGCCTGGACGACCGCTGGCAGATTGCCGGGGCACTGGTGCGCGAGCAACACCCGCAGGCTGAGCAGTGGGTCGCCACGCTGGCGGCAGAGGATCTATCCGCTGGCGGCAAGGTCAATCGCGTGAGTGCGCTGTCGCAGGCTCCCAATCTGGCTATTAAACGCCAGTGGATTCAGGAGGCAACCAAGGAGGACAGCGATTACGCCTTCAGTGAAATACGCAGCCTGTTGTGGAATCTGATACCCGTGGAACAGCACGCATTAAACCTGCAACTGGAAGATGACATCATGGCCACCTTCAACGGCATGACCGATGTGCAGTCGCCCACCTTGCAAGCCACCTTTGGCGGCGCCTTGATTCCGCGCAAGTGTACTCTTGCGGCTCAGAAAGCGCTGCTTGAGCGGGCTGAAGCCGGTGATCTGCCCGCCACCGTGATTAAAATCATCAAGAAAGTTTCACAGGCGGAAGAGCGCTGTGTGAATGTGCAAAATAAACTGGATGCTTCAGTCCGTTAACATTTAGCGCCTTGTTAAACTAAGCCACCTACGGGTGGCTTTTTTAGTTTTTTTAAATGCTTTAGCGCTGCACAAAATACCCTGAGTAGGCGCCCAAATTTATTGGGCCCAGGCTGCATGGGGCTGTGCCTGGACAAGCTGCCTGCCACAGGAGCGCAGCAAAGTAGCGGGACGGATGTGCGCCTGAGCCAAAACCGCACTTGGCCGTTCCCATGCACAAGGCTGCCGCTGGGGCCGCTGACGCCACCCTGCTAAGATAGATGGAATCATACCGCCACAGCTTTGGGTGGCACGCACAACCAATTAGGAGACTTTTGTGGGCAATCGACTATCCAAGATCTATACGCGCACCGGCGACGATGGCACTACCGGTCTGGGCGATGGCGCGCGCATCGCGAAACACGATCTGCGTATGCAAGCTATTGGCGATGTCGACGAAACCAATTGCGCCGTAGGGCTGCTGGTGGCCGAATTGCCGTCGGACGATGCACTGCAACCCTGGCTGTCGCGCATCCAACACCGGCTCTTTGATTTAGGCGGTGAGCTGTGCCTACCCGACTATGAATTAATAAAGGCTGAGCACACGGCAGAACTTGAACAGTGGCTCGATACACTTAACGAAGACCTGCCGCCACTGAAAAACTTTATCCTACCTGGCGGCTCAAAAGCCGCTGCCTTCTGCCATCAAGCCCGAGCCGTTTGTCGCCGGGCGGAGCGCTCAGTTGCCGCGCTAGGTGCAGCCGATGCGGATACTGCCCTGCCCGGTATTCGGCCAAGCCTTAGCGCCTACATCAATCGCCTAAGCGACTTCCTGTTTGTCGCCGCCCGCGTGATAGCGCGCCGCGATGGTGACAGCGAAGTGCTGTGGCAACAGGGTCTATGAGAGTTCTGATTTTGGGTGCAACGGGCGCTGTGGGAGCCGAACTGCTTCGGCAGTCACTCTGCCTCGAATCCATTACCCTGGTGATTGCTCCCACCCGCTCGCCGCTGCCGCCCCACGCCAAATTGATGAACCCGGTATTGGATTTTAATCAGCTCGATGCCGAGGCAGACTACTGGCATGTGGATATCGCACTCAGTGCACTGGGCACCACGCGCAAACAGGCGGGCTCCAGCACAGCCTTTATTCATATCGACAAAGACATACCGCTCACCGTCGCCCGGCTGGTGCGGGATAAAAACGCCCACAGTTTCGGGTTGATCTCCTCGCTCGGTGCAAAACCCGGCGGCAACCTATACCTCAACACCAAAGCCGAGCTCGAACAGGCCGTGCAAGCGCTGCGTTTTCCGCACACAGTGATCCTGCGCCCATCGCTTATCGACACTCGGCGCCCCCAAGGGCGCCCCTTAGAGGCGCTGGGTTTATGGTTTGCCAAACGGCTGGGGCGCTTACTGCCCGACCGCTACCGCCCCGTGCGCCCCGCAGCAATAGCGCAGGCGCTTCTGGGTAGCTGCCTCGAGCGCCCCGTCTGCCCAGATACAACCGTCACATTCATTGAATCCGAAGCAATTGAAAAAAATACCCGCGTTTGAATCCAAATGACCTGCCCTGCCTGTCTAACGTCATAACACATTCACAACTCTGAGAGAGACAGTATGGAAAACCTCCTGATTCCCGTTTTTGGTATCGTGTTCACCTTCGGCGCACCTGTGCTGATTGTTTGGTTGGCACTCAGATACAACGAGCGCAAAAAAGTCCTCATGCACGAGACTATCAACAAGCTGGTTGAATCTAATCAACCGGTTCCCGCGGAATTGATCAGCGCCTTCGAGCAAAAGCCGCGCGCCAATATGCTGCAAAACGGCATTATCTTATTAGGTGTTTCGGCGGGCCTGTTTGTATTTTTGCAAACCCTCACCAATATCGAGATTGCCTCGGTTGCGGCCATCCCACTGTCGTTGGGGCTGGCGTTTCTGCTGGTGGCGCGCATGGAAAAGCAACAAGACAGCGAATAAGTGGATACCGCAGCACTCATTGCCCGCGTGTTGACGTCCAACGACCAGCACGCCTTTGCCCTACTGGTGCAACAGCACCAGTCGGCGCTGCGCTACAGCCTGCGACAATGGCTGGGCTGGGATACCGCCCTGGCCGACGACTTAGCACAAGAAGTGTTTTTAAAGGCCTACCGAAAGCTGCATCAGTTTCAGGCCCAGGCCAAATTTTCGACATGGCTGTATCGCATTGCCTATACCACCTGGCTGAACTACGCCCAACAACACACTCAAAAACAACGGGCAACAGAAGGCCCCCTGGATGAGTTGGCCGAGGCGCGCAGCCAGCGCTGCATACAGCAGGCCGGCGCAGTCATGGATATTGAACGCGCCCTGAAGCGATTAAGCGAGCCACAGCGGGTGGCCATACACCTGTGTCTGCAGCGAGGTTTCAGTCACGCCGAGGCCGCCAACATTATGGCCCTGCCACTCGGCACGGTAAAAACACACGTGAACCGTGGGCGAGCTCTGCTAGCCCACCTCATGCACGACTATCGGGAGATAAGCGATGAGCCAGCCTAATGACCCGCTGAGCATTCAGCTGCAACAGGCCGAACCTCACATTGCGGACGGCGGTTTTACCGATGCGATATTGGCACGCATTGCACTCACAGCCAGTGCCCGCAAATTGCGACCGTTGCCGATGCTATCGCCTCGCGCACGTTTGCTCGCATTCGGAATGACCAGTGCCGGCTCTGTGATTGCCGCACTAGGTCTGCGCGAAGCGAATCTGGTGGATCCGGTTGCAATTGCGCCACTGCTTAGCCTGACCACAGTGCCACCCAATCAATGGGGTATTCTGCTGGCCATCGGCTGGCTGGGCGCCCTGGCAATCAGCGGTATCGCCCTGCTTAAGCTGCGCTAATGCATTGCTCGCGCACATGCGCAGTAGATCAGCTTTCCGATTGAGCACCGGCGGAGACTGAAGGAACTCCTCGGCCGGTGTCAGGGCTGTCTGCAGCGCCGGCCGCACGCCTAAATTCCGCTTTATAACCAGGCAGTTCTGTACCCATCCAACGGTCCCACCAAGTGAAATACAAACCGTAGTTGCCGCTGAAACGCTGGTGGTGCAAATCGTGGTGGGTGGGCGTGGTGAGCGCATCCAGCGGGGTATCCACCCACCAGTGCGGATGGAACTCCACACCGCAGTGCCCCATGGCATTGCGCACAATCATGATGGCCAAAAAGGCGAAGATAACCGACACGTGCAACGGTAGCAGCACCACTATAATCGGCATAAACAGCGCCATAAGTACCGCCTCGCCCGGCGCAAAACTGTACGAAGCCCAGGAGGTGGGCGTGCGCGACAAATGGTGCAAACGGTGAAAGCGCTTGAACAATACCGGGTGATGCATGGCCCTGTGCACCCAATAAAAGTAGGCATCGTGTGCGATCAACACCAAGGGTAAACTCAGCGCCGTGTACCACCAGCCCCACTCGCTGACGTTCATATAGATCTGTGAATAGCCACTTTGTTCGACCCGCACTGTGAACAGACCCACCAGGGCATATACCGCGGTGGTTATCAGCGACCAGGTGATCTCGCGCCGAATATCCGCGCCTGTGGCGCACCGGTGTTGAATGCGCCGCCGCTCGGACCAGCCGCGGGCCAGTACAAACAACACAAAGAGTACGGCGCCAACGCCGGCGAAATACCGCAGCGTATCCACGGTGAAAATGGCCAACCACAACTGGGCTTCACGCACTAATAGACCGGCAACTTCGGCCATGCTCCACGTCTCCTATCAAACATTGCTATGCTGCAGGTCTACTTGGATAGTGACAGCACAAGACGACCCCATGAGCTACACCATAGGCCAGCTGGCTAAGGCCTTGAACATCAGCACCGAAACCATTCGCTATTACGAGCGCGAGGGTCTAATCAGTCAACCGGTTAAACCCCAGCAGGGTTATCGCCGCTATTCAGACGATCTCAAAGCAAGAATCATTTTTATTCGCAAAGCCCAGAGCTTGGGCTTTAGCCTGACGCAAATCAAGCACCTGCTGAACTTGGACAATGCGCCCTGCCACGAAGTCCAGCAACTGGCACAACAGAAATTGCAAGATGTGCAACAACGCATCAACGATCTGGAACAGCTAGCGCTAGCATTGCAAAACCTGATACGACAGTGCCAAAATAACCGAGGAGAACAGTGCCCAATCATCCAAATCTTCTCCGAAACTTGACCCTGTACCCCACTACGGCGCTTACAATTCCGGCCAGAATCACTGAACGCGCTTTTTCTTGCGCCTGCGGCAGCTGTAACTATGTTGATGAAATCCCCCCAAGCGCAAATTCGCTGTGTCGTCGCCTGCCCCAACTGTCAGGCCGTGGCCATTGAGCATATGCCAATAGATGCCTGCCAGTGGTTTTACCGCTGCCCCAGCTGCAAGCAACTGCTAACGCCCAAGCCCGGCGATTGTTGCGTATTTTGCTCCTACGGGTCGCTGCCCTGCCCGCCGGTGCAATTAGGCAAGGCCCGCCGTAAGCAAGCCTGATAGCGCCCTCACTGGTCAGATTCCACCCATCCCACGGCGTAGCCCCTGTGCCTAACTCCTGTTAAACTGCGCCGCTGCATGTGCCCGCTCTCCCCTCGCTACGCTGGAAACCCGCCATGGATGCCTTTATTACCTCGACGTTTGCCGTTGCACTGGCGGAAATGGGCGATAAAACGCAACTCTTAGCGCTGTTGCTCACACTGCGCTTTAGCAATAAGCCCGCGCTGGTGGCGGGTATTTTGGTTGCCACACTGATCAATCACGGTCTTTCGGCCTGGGCTGGCAGCTGGCTGGGTGCGCAGCTGCCGGCCGGCTGGGGCGAGGGGCTCATTGCGGCCAGTTTTATCGGTTTGGGGCTGTGGTTATTGATCCCCGACAGCGCCGAAGACGACAACCACAGGCTGGATCGATTCGGCGCTTTTCTGGTGGCCACGGTGCTCTTTTTTTTGGCCGAAATTGGCGACAAAACCCAGGTGGCCACCCTCGTATTGGCAGCTGAATTCCAGGCACCGCTGTGGGTCGCACTGGGCACCACCCTGGGTATGCTGTTGGCCAATGTACCCATTGTGTACGCCGGCGACGCCCTATTGCGGCGTATTCCCGTCGCCTTAACGCAGCGCATAGCCGCCGCACTGTTCATTGCCGTAGGCCTGTGGGTAGCTTGGGTCGCGCGCTGACACTGCGCGCTGGTAATTTTAACTGCAGGGCAGCTACACTTCAGTCAGCCCCCACCAACTCGGCAATGGATATGTCACAGACAGCGCGCTGGCGCACCTTCTGGCTAGCAATTCTGACGCTCTGCGTCAGCGGCCTCATCCATGCCGCAGAGCGTCGCTCGGTGATCACCTTTAGCTGCGCCATCGTGCCCGACTCCGAGGTCATTGAACAGCTCGACCAACTCTACCAACAGGCCTTCGATCAGTTGGGTTACGATTTTATTATGGTGGATCGCCCCGGCCGCCGTAGCCTGACGGATGTGAACCAGGGCCACGTGGACGGTGAGTGCGCGCGCTTTGGTCTGCTGCAGGACGACAGCCGCTTCACGGAACTGGTGCGGGTTGAAGCGAAACTCGTGGACTTTAAGTTAAATGTGTACAGCTATCGCACAGACCTGCCCGAAGTGACCGCCGCCAATATCACTCAACTGCAACTGCGCGTGGGCTACCAGCGCGGGTCTGCCGCCCAAGATTCACTCCTAGCCGAGCTGCCGAGCGCCTATAAAACCCAATTTATTGAGCTGGGCCACGGCCTGCGCATGATGGCGGCAAAACGGTTGGATGTGATCGTCACGCCACAGGCTTTGATCGCCGCCACACTGGCCAAGGTCTCCACGCCTGCGCCCCAACGGGTGGGCACCTTGGCGCAGTTTGGCGCTTACCCCTACCTCAATCGCGAACACCAAGCACTGGCGCCTCGCCTGGCTGCGGTGCTCAATCAAATTCTCAGTGATCCCGAGCACCCTCTGCACCGATTTTCGGAATAGCCCTGCGCTCGGACGCTAACATTCGATATTCCATATATATGAAATTTCATATATATTGCCGCCTTCACTTGTCCCACCCCTGGAGGCGCCGATGTCACCCACGGCATTTTTCAAATTACTGGCCGATGACACACGCCTGAAAAGCTTGCTGCTCATATGCCGCGAAGGCGAATTATGTGTGTGCGAACTGACCTGTGCACTGGCCGAGAACCAGCCCAAAATATCGCGCCACCTGGCCCAATTGCGCACGGCCGAGGTTCTGTTAGATCGGCGCCAGGGCCAGTGGGTTTACTACCGAATCAATCCCGATCTGGCGCCTTGGTGCCAGACACTGCTGGCCGACACCCTGGCGGCCAATCCCGACTTTTTATCCAGCCACCTGCAGCAACTGGCGCGCATGGGCGACCGCCCCGCGCGAGCGCAAGCCTGCTGCTAATTCGCGAGGTACACACATGACAATTAAGGTAGGGATCAACGGATTCGGCCGCATGGGCCGACTCAGCCTGCGCGCAGGTTTTGGGCGCGAGCCACTGAATTTTGTTCAGATCAACGAGCCCGCCGGCGCTGCCGAAACCCTGGCGCACCTGCTCAATTTTGACTCGGTACACGGACGTTGGCAGCGGGCAGCAAGCCACCGGGGCGACACGCTGTTGATCGACGCCCAGACCATTCGCTGCAGCCAAAACCGGGCCATCGCCGATACCGACTGGTCGGACTGCGATCTGGTGATCGAGGCATCGGGCAAGTTCAACCGCAAAGCCGACCTGCAGGCCTATCTGGATCAAGGCGTTAAACGGGTGGTGGTAACCGCGCCCGTAAAAGAGGACGGCGTGTTGAATCTGGTCATGGGCGTAAACCATCAGCTATTCGATCCCGCGCAGCACGCCATCGTCACGGCCGCCAGTTGCACCACCAATTGCCTGGCCCCGGTGGTTAAAGTTATTCACGAAAATCTGGGCATCGTGCACGGCAGCATGACCACCATTCACGATCTCACCAACACCCAGACCATATTGGATGCGCCCCACAAAGACCTGCGCCGCGCGCGCGCTTGCGGTCAAAGCCTGATCCCCACCACCACCGGCTCGGCCACGGCCATCACCCGCATTTTTCCCGAGTTGAAGGGCAAGTTAAATGGTCACGCCGTGCGTGTGCCGCTGGCCAATGCCTCGCTCACCGACTGTGTGTTTGAAGTGGCCCGCGCGACCACAGTGGATGAAGTGAATGCACTCTTGGCCAAAGCTGCAGAGGGCGAGCTGGCGGGGATTCTGGGCTATGAAAGCCGACCGCTGGTGAGTGTGGATTACAAGTCCGATCCGCGTTCCAGCATCATCGACGCCTTGTCTACGCTTGTGATCAACGGCACCCAAGTGAAAATTTACGCCTGGTACGACAACGAGTGGGGCTACGCCAACCGCGTGGTAGATCTGGCCTGCTTTGCGGCTGCCTGAACCGGACAATCCCCATGAACGTGACCTCGCCCCTGCGCCAATACGCCATTGTTACCGGCAACTACTGGGCCTTCACGCTCACCGACGGCGCATTGCGCATGCTGGTGGTACTGTACTTTCACGGGCTGGGCTATAGCCCGCTGGCCATTGCCTTGCTGTTTGTGTTTTACGAGGTGTTTGGCGTCGTAACCAACCTTCTGGGCGGCTGGCTGGGTGCACGCATGGGGTTAAATCACACCATGCAGCTGGGCCTGCTATTGCAAATTGTTGCCCTGAGCTTGCTCCTAGTGCCGGCCCATTGGCTCACCGTGCCCTGGGTGATGGGCGCGCAGGCACTCTCGGGCGTAGCCAAAGACCTCAATAAAATGAGCGCCAAAAGCGCCATTAAATTGCTGGTGCCCGGTGACGCACAGGGCCAACTGTACCGCTGGGTGGCGCGCCTGACCGGTTCCAAAAACGCGCTAAAGGGCGTCGGTTTTTTTATGGGCGGCGCGCTGTTGACCGCCACCGGATTTACCGGCGCGGTCGCGCTAATGGCAGCGGCGCTGACGCTGGTGGGCGCATTCAGTTTATTGACCCTGCGCGCGCCGCTGGGCAAGGTCGCGCGCAAGCCCAAATTCCGCGAGCTATTTTCTAACAGCCCAGCAGTGAACTCTCTGTCGGCGGCGCGCTGCTTTTTATTTGGCGCCCGCGACGTGTGGTTTGTGGTTGCCTTGCCGGTTTATTTGGCCAGCACACTCGGCTGGGATCATTGGCGCGTGGGCGGCTTTCTGGCTCTGTGGGTGATTGGGTACGGCGCCGTGCAGAGTGTGGCACCGCGCTTCACGGGCGAGGCGCCAGACGGCCGCAGCGCGACAGGCTGGGCACTGGTATTGGCGGCGATTCCGGCCGCTATCGCCCTGACATTTACCCACGCAAGTTTTGGCACCCAGTTTTTACTCCTTGGCCTGGGTTTATTTGGCATTGTTTTCGCGCTTAACTCCTCGCTGCACAGCTTTCTAATTGTGCACTATGCCCGCAGTGACGGGGTATCGCTGGACGTGGGCTTTTATTATATGGCCAATGCGCTCGGGCGCCTGCTCGGCACCCTGCTATCGGGCTGGTTGTTTCAATGGGCCGGCCTCGGCGCCTGCCTGTGGGTCTCGGCCGGGTTTGTGGCGCTGGCGGCGCTGTTATCGCTCAAGCTGCCTCGAGTCGTTCAAGCCAGATGATCCACTAAGGTTGACTCCGTACCCAACTACAGGGTTTAACCTAAAAATCTCACGGGCCACGGGCGTTAAACCGGCATGAAACACCACCCTTTCCATTGGCCAACCCTTGGCGGATTGGCCGCCGCCGTCGGCGCTAGCCTCTGCTGTGCAGCGCCATTACTGCTGGTATCTCTGGGCATTAGCGGCGCCTGGATCGGCAATCTTACGGCGCTGGAGGCCTATCGCCCCCTTTTGATAGCCCTCACCGGTGCCTGCTTTGCTTGGCCCGCGTGGCAATTGTTCGGCCCCCCACCCCAGTGCACACCCGAAACCGCTTGTAGCGACGCCGGGGTACGGCGACGCAGGCAATGGCTGTGGAGTGTTGCATTGGCACTGGCGCTGATCTTAGTGGCCTCGCCCTATTGGCTGGCATGGCTTTACCAACACCTTTAATGCTGGAGAACACCATGAAATACACCCTCTTCCTTTGTCTGCTCCTGAGCGGCGTCTGCCAAGCAGACGACCAGCATGTGACGCTGGCCGTCTCGGGCATGAATTGTATAACCTGTCCGATCACTGTTCGCAAAGCGCTGGAAAATGTCGACGGCGTGGCCTCGGTTACCGTTGATGCCGCCACTCAGCGTGCCCAGGTTGTCTTTGATGACAGCCAAACACAGGTGGACACCCTATTACAGGCCACCCGACAGGCCGGCTATCCCGCGTCAATAGCCGAGGAGCCACAACATGACTGACTGGGTGCTCCGCTCAACGCTCACCTGTCCCCAGTGCGCACACAGCCAAACCGAGGTGATGCCCACCAACGCCTGCCAGTGGTTTTACGAATGCACGAAATGTCGGCAACTGCTCAGCCCAAAACCGGGGGATTGTTGTGTGTTTTGCTCCTACGGCAGCGTTGCCTGCCCGCCTGTGCAGGCCGAAACAGGTTGCTGCTCACGTCACACTTAGCCCTGTCTAGGCCCACGTTTCAACCAAAGGTAGTTGCGCGCGCTTAAGCCCGTTACCTCAAAGCTTTGCACCGACGCGGGCCCTTGGGCCGCGGCAGCGCACACCAGTAGCGGCACCAGGTGCTCTTCGCGGGGGTGATTGAAGCGGGCGCAAGGTGCCTCTTGCCAATTGGCTAGGCGCGCCGGTGAGTGCTCCGCCTGCCAGTGGGTGGCCAGCACCTCATCCAGCCAGTGCGCAAAGACCTCGCTGGCGTCCACTGCCGCCGGCGTGCGCGCGCCGAAAAAAGCCGGCAGATTGTGAAAGCTAAACCCCGAGCCCAACAGCAATGCATCGCTGGGCAGGCATTGGCTTAACACTTGGCCGAGTCGAGCATGCAGCACCGAGTCCAGGCGCGCATCCAAGGACACTTGCAGCACCGGCACTTGTGCCTCTGGGTAGAGCAATAGCAGGGGCACGAACACACCGTGATCCCAATTGCGCGCCACCGCCTGCGCCTGCAATCCTTGACGTGTTAGTGCCGCCACCAGTGCGGCAGCCAGTGCCGGCTGGCCTGGTGCCGGGTAGGTCAGCTGGTAACTGGCCGGTGCAAAACCTTGATAATCAAACAGCAGCGACGGGTGGGGCGCGGCGTTGACCTGAAAGCCGCGCGCCTCCCAGTGCGCGCTAATCACGACTATCACACTGGGGGTGGCCGGCAGTTGATGCCGCAGGTCGGCAAAGGCGCTCACCAGCTGTGCATGATTGGGGTCGTCCATTAAGGGCAGCGGCCCGCCGCCGTGGGAAACAAATGCAATATCCATGAAGAAACTCCAGACGGCAACGGGCGCCGATATACGACGCCTGTCACGCGGTACTTAGGCAATTCAAGCCGTAGCTTGGCGGTTATCCAGCGCCGTTCGACCTGGGCCATTAGCGACAATAAACAGCAGCGCGCCGGCCATGCTTAGGTTTTTCATAAATAAGATCATTTGCATCTGATCGCCAAAATTGCTGTGAAACACCAGACCAGACACCAGGGAGAAGCCCGCTAAAGCCAGCGCTGCCCAACGGGTTTGCCAGCCCACCGCCAGCGCCAGGCCACCGGCTATCTCTACCACAATGACCAGCGGCAGCAGCATGCCGGGAATGCCAAAGGCCTCCATATAGCCTTGGGTGGCGGCGTAAGCACCGACTTTACCAACACCGGAAACGATAAAAATGAGCGCCAACAGTGTGCGGCCCAAGGGTGAAGCTAGCTGTGCAAATGTGTTCATAATCCATGCCTCTATCTGTGTGAGTGAATGGCCTTAGCCAGTGATGCCATCCTAGTTGTTGCATGAATCATGATAAACCGTATAAATTGGAATTAATTTTTGCGAAATTATGAATAATCATGGGGCAGCTTGAAGAACTTGAAAACTTTGTGCGCATTGCCGAAGCCGGCGGTATTGGCAAGGCAGCCGATCAATTGGGGGTGGCTAAATCGGCGGTGAGCCGCCGTTTAGCGGAACTGGAGTCGCGCCTGGGGGCGCGCTTGCTGGCGCGCACCACCCGCCGCTGGCACCTGACCGAGGCCGGTCAGCGCTGCTACGAACAGGCCTTGCGCCTGCTCGACGCCAGTGCCGAGCTGGCCGCCCAGGTGAACCCAGAGAATCACGCCCTGTCCGGGCGCCTGCGCATTGCTGCACCCCTGTCCTTTGGCGTAGTCCATTTACCCCCGGTGATTGCGGCCTTCAGCGAGCGCTACCCGGGACTATCGGTGGATCTGGATTTGTCGGACGCCTTTGTCAATCTGGTGGAAACCGGTGTGGACCTCGCACTGCGTATTGGCGATCTGGGCAACAGTAATCTGCGCGCGCGCAAAATCACCCCCATCAGCCTGTGCTTGGTGGCCGCGCCCAGCTACTTGGCCACAGCAGGCAGGCCCCAAACGCCCGACGATTTACGTCGACACCGACTCCTGCTCTACGGCAACAGCAACAATAGTCTGCTGACCTTGACCGGCCCCGACGGCAGTCAACACCAGGTGGAGTGGACGTCACCCGTAAAGGCCAACAACGGCGATTTTCTCAATGCCATGGCCGTGCAGGGTTACGGAGTTGCCTGCTCGCCGCGCTTCATTTGCTGGCAGGATCTGGCCGCTGGCCGGCTGCAGCCGCTGCTCACCGACTACCAGCTCACAGAACGCGCGCTCTACGCCGTTTACCCAGCCAGCCGCTTTGTGCCGCAGCGGGTTCGGGTCTTTATCGACTTTCTGGTGGAATACTTTGGCGAGCGGGGCCATTGGGAATCGACCGGTTGCGCAGAGGTGGCGTAAGTTCGCCGCGCAGTCGTCGCGATCGGCCGGGGCGCAGCGGCGGCAAACTGAAAGACACCGGGTAAACCCCGTGGCGCGATGACCAACAGGTGTATGTACGAGTCGCGCGTGCCAATAAAACGCTACAACTTCACACTTTGCTGGTCGCGCGCCATGGCTGACAACAGCAGGTGCAGCTCTTGCAGAACCTCGGCCATAGCCGTCCCGAGCGCACTCACATCTTGAGTCACCGCCGCTCGCTCCAGGGCATCTGCGGCGTTTGACAAACGCCGGCCGCCAAGCTGGCCGGCCGCGCCTTTCAATGTGTGCGCCAAGAGCCGCAATGCCTGATCGTCCGCCGCCAAGAGGTTGGCCGAGCGCTCGGGCAAGTCTTGATAGGTCTCTATAAATCGCTCCACCAGCCAATGTAAACGGTCGGGGCGATTGCGCACCGACTGCAGCGCAAAGGCTTTGTCCCAGACATCATCGACGATGGCCATGGGCTCGGCGGCGAGTGGCGTTGGTATTGTTGCCTCCGGCGGGGGTGAGGCAACCGGACTCAGCCAGCGGGCCATCACCTCGGCCAGCGCTTGCGGCTCTATGGGTTTACTTAAAAAATCATTCATGCCAGCCGCCATACAGCGCTCGCGATCCCCGCGCATGGCGTTGGCCGTTAAGGCCACAATGGTGATATCGGATTTCGCAGCGCCACTGTCGCCGTCGCGAATATGGCGGGTCGCTTCAAAGCCATCCATCTCTGGCATCAGACAATCCATTAGCACCAGCGCGACATCCTCATGTTCTCCCAGTTTGGCGACGCCATCGGCGCCATTGACTGCGGTGATAACATCGCAGCCTAGATCCGACAACATCATGGAGGCCACCTCGCGATTAACCGGATTGTCTTCCACCAGTAGCACGCGCGCGTTAAAACGCAGGTGAGCGGAGGGCGCCGTCAATTGCGGTTGGTCGCCCACTAGGAGCGCGCGCAAGCGCGAACGCGTCACGGGCGCGGCGACCTTTTCTGTAAAACCACACCTGGTTAGCTGATCAGCATCGGGATTCAGGTGCTGGCCATAAATCAGCACCTTGCGCGCCTGTGGCGCCAGCGTGTCGAGATTCGGCCACTGGGGAGTGGCGAGCGCCAGGGCCCAATCCACAAAAACCAGCGCAGGGCTGTGCGCTTGCAGCAGTGCCTGCACCTCGGCACCCTGTGAGGTCACAATCACGTCCGACTGATACTCGCGGATCAAACTGGCTACGGCACTGGCTGCACTCTCATTGCCGATGGCCACCAACGCCGTCTGCCCAGCCATTGTGGGCTGCGAGACCGCTGGCAAGCGCTCTATGGCATCTAACGCAACGTGAAAGCGGAACGTTGAGCCCTGCCCCAAGGTGGAATCCACACTGATCGAGCCGCCCATCAATTCACAAAGTTTGCGCGTTATCACCAGGCCCAGCCCCGTGCCTTCGAAGCGCCGAGTGCTGGAGCTGTCGAGCTGCGTAAAAGGTAGAAATAATTCCTTCAGCCGGTGTTCGTCCATGCCAATGCCCGTATCGCGCACAGCAACGCGCAGCTGCTTTGCATCGACATTGAGTTGTGCATGAATGTGCACTTCGCCCTGTTCGGTAAATTTAGTGGCATTGCCAATGAGGTTAATTAAAATTTGACGTAATCGGTCCGGGTCGGCGGTCACCTTAGCGGGCGGTAGATCGCGCTGCTCCAATACCAAATAGATATTTTTCTCGTGAGCGGCCAGCGACATCACCTGCGCAATATCCTCGAAGAGCTCACACACATCAAAGGATCTGGGTGCTAATTCCAGCTTGCCCGCATCTACTTTGGAAAAATCCAGAATATCGTTAATGGTACTCAACAAGGTGACAGCGCTGCGGTGTGCAACGTTTAACTGGTGCTGCTGGCTGTTATTCAACGGCGTGCGCTTTAACAGATTCAGCATACCCATCACACCGTTTAATGGGGTGCGTATTTCATGGCTCATCATGGCCAAAAATTCGCCTTTGACTTTTACCGCCTGCTCGGCAGACTCCTTGGCCGCCCGCAGCTGCTGCTCCACCAGTTTGCGCTGCGTGATGTCCTGGAAGGAGCCGTGCATGCGAACACAGCGCCCCCCTTCCATTATGGAATTTCCTGTACTGGCCACCCACTTATGGCTGCCATCGCCCGCCACAATAGGCACTTCGATACGCCAGGCGGTGCCTTTTTTTAAGCCCGCCGTCAGGCATTTCAGAATAACTTTGTCACTGCCAGCGGCTCGATAAAACGACAAGTTATTTTCGTGTATTGGTTCATAGTCTGGACCCACACCGTGAATTTTTTTGGCCATGTTAGTCCAGCGCGAGGTATCGGTGGCCACATCGTATTCCCAGGCGCCAATATTGCCCTGCTCGCTCATCGCCTCCAACATCTCCTGCTGCCGGGCCAGTTCGCGCTGAATGCCCAAGGTCTCTGTCATATCGATGGCGGTGGAATAAAATTTTTGGTGAATGGGGTCGGCGCGGGTGCTCCAGATGAGCGCCAGATACTGACCATTGGCCGTGCGCAGCCGGCTGGTAAATTCCACCGACTCAATATCGTTGCGCAGTTTTCGCATTTGCGCTTTGGTAATTTCTCGGTCCTCCGGGTGAACCAAATCTAGTACGCGAATGCGCTTCATTTCTTGCTGGCTATAACCCAGCTTGCGCACAAAATGCGCATTGACCAGTTCAAAATATCCTTGAAAATTTGAAACCCCCATAAAGACTGGCGACATAGAGAAAAAGTTTTGAACCTGGGCCTGCGACTCCATTAATTTAAAGGCGGCACGTTTGCTGTCGGTGATATCCAGGGCCGTTCCCACTATGCGTTCAGGCTGCCCCTGCAGCCAACTTACCACCCGTCCGCTCACATGCAGCCAGATCCAGTGTCCCTCGGTATGTTTAACGCGCAGCTCACTTGAAAAGCTCGTATCCCGGCTGAGCTTGCCGCGCTCGCCTAGCAGCGGCAGCCGATCGCCGTCTTGGGGATGAATGCGCGATTGCCAGTCGGCCAGCGCCAAGATTTTATTCTGATCGGGCGACATACCCAGCAGTTGCAGCCAGCGGTCATTCACCTGGACTTCACCGGTGGACAAATGTAAATCCCAAAACCCAACGCCGGTGCTATCGACCACCAATTGCAACTGCCGGTGTGCATCTTTCAGCGCTAACGCCGCGCGCTCGCGTTCGCTAACGTTTTCGACCATCACCCAAAAATAGGCCCGCCCAAACACCAAATTAACCCGCACCGCGTGCACTACCACCTGCTGCAACTCGCCGGACTCACTCGGCAGCTCACCCGCAATTTTAAGTACCCGGTGCTGGCCCTCCAGAAACTGCGTCCACAGCTGTTCGCTATCGGAATTTGCGTGAAATAGCTCGCGAATATCGCGCCCCAATAGACCACCACCCGCCAGGGTTTGCAGGGCCGGGTTATGTTCTAGCACGGTGGCCGTATGCGCTTCGCACAGTGCCAGCCCGATGGGAGTGTGCGCCACCAATCCCTGCAGGCGCGCCTGCTCGGCCAGCCGGTTGCGCTGTAGGGCAATAATGAAATACAAGGGCGCCAAGATCAAAACGCTGACCAACAGCAGCACGCCCCTGAGCCAATTCCGATTGGGTGCCCCTGTTTGCCAGCCTGCCCGTGGAGCGGCGGCCAACTGCCAGCTGCCGGTGGGCAATTGGATATCAAAGGTGACGGGCGAGTTTTCAAATAGCGCAGCGTCGCCGTAAAACACGTCGCCCAGGGCTCCGGTGCCGTCTTTCCCGCGCAGGCTGACGTTCAGATCAATCCCGGTTAACCCGCTCTCCCGGTAGAGCTGCTCAATGTCGATCACCGCAGACACCAAGCCCCAAAAGCGCCGCTCTGGGCCACTAAAAACAGGAAAGCGCCCGATAAATCCCTGCCCGCCCTGTACCAGATCAACCGGGCCGGCCACAACGATATCGCCCGTCGCCCTCGCCCTATCAGCCGCCGCTCGCTGAGCGGGATTATTGGCCAAATTTAACCCCACGGCAGCTTCGTTGCCGGCCAGGGGGTACATAAGGCGAATCACCATGTCTGGGGCTGCGCCCAAATTGCGCAGCTGATGTTGGCCCTGGAAGATATAGCCGGCGTAGCGCGCGAAGCGGGTCTGGTCAATGTCTGGGTCTGCCGACAGCACCGAGACCAACCCCAATACCGATTGGATATTACTATTAATATTGCCTTCGAGCCGCGCGCGCAATACCGCTGCTCTATGCAATACAGCGGCGCGCTGCTCCTCTTGGAAGCGCTCCGCATTTAGCCTGTCCACATAAGTGGCGCCAGCCGCCAGCGCCACACTTAACGCCAGCAGTAACAGCCACATCAGTGGCAGGGCGTAGTTTTGATGCCGACTTAAGGGCAATAGACTTCTCCAATATCGCGCCCGCTCTGGCGCTTGTGCGCGGGCAGGTGCCTCCAACTCACCGCTCAGTATAGTCACTTACCTGTGTTCGTCGTTGTAACTGACTGCCACACTTCCTACAATTCGCCTTCTCGCCCAGTAGGACACTCCATGGATCAGGCCCAACTTCTCGCACAGCTCAAACCCCTGGTAACCGTGCCCGATAAACACCTGTTGCGGGAACTGATGGCACACCGCCATATAGCCGACCTGGCCGACGCGCTGGAGGAGTTTACGCCGGCAGACGCGGCCATCCTGCTGGACCTGCTCACACTGCACGATCACGCCGAAGCCTTTTCCTACATGCCCGAAGAGCGCCAAGCGGCCATTGCCGCAGTGATGCCGCGCAACGATCTGGCGGCGCTGTTTTCGCAAATGGAGTCCGATGAGCGCGCCGACCTGTACAACCGCCTGAGCGAAGAGCAGCGCCACGCGGTATTGCCGGGCCTGGCACAAGCCGAGCGCGAAGACGTACGCCGGCTGGCAAGCTACCCCGAAAAAACCGCCGGCGCGTTAATGACGTCGGACTACGCCACCCTGCGAGCCCACTGGACGGTTAAGAAAGCACTGCTGCGCATTCGCCTGGAAGCGCCCGATAAAGAGACCATCTACCAGGTGTATGTGGTCGACAAAGACCGCACCTTGCGCGGCACCTTGTCGCTCAAGCAGCTGATCCTGGCGCGCCCCGAGGCCACCATCGAGAGTCTGATGCTCACCGATGTGGTCAGCGTGGCCGTGGACGAAGACCAGGAAAAAGTGGCCGAGGTAATTCGCCACTACGATTTGCTGGCCGTGCCCGTACTGGATGCCGACGACAAACTGGTGGGTATCATCACCTACGACGACGCCATGGATGCCGCCGTCGAGGAAGCCACTGAAGATGCCCAGAAGAGCGCCTCGGTGGCCACGCTCGGCTCCTCCTTCAAAGACATCGGTCTGGGCCAGCTCTACCTAAAGCGCATAGGTTGGCTATTGCTGCTGGTATTTGGTGCACTTTTCTCCGGTGCCGGCATCGCCTTCTTTGAAGACATCATTGCTCAGCAGGTGGCACTGGTGTTCTTTTTGCCCTTACTGGTGGGCAGCGGCGGCAATGCGGGCTCGCAGGCCGCCGCCCTGATGATTCGCGCCCTGGCCACCGGCGAAGTGCAGATGCGCGACTGGCTGGGCCTATTGGGCCGCGAAATTCTGGTGGCCGGCGCCTTGGGGTTAACGCTAGCCCTGGCGGTTTCGGCGCTGGGCTGGTTGCGCGGCGGGCCAGAGGTAGCGCTGGTGGTGGCCGCCGCCATGGTTTGCGTGGTGCTCACCGGCTCCCTGATCGGTCTGTGCCTGCCGTTTGTGCTGTCAAAAATTAAGCTCGACCCCGCCACGGCTTCTGGTCCTTTGGTTACCACCATTGTGGATGCGACGGGTGTGGTTATTTACCTGGGATTTGCCCAACTGATACTGGCCGGCCACTGGCTGTAAGGGCGCAGGCTGCAACCACAGGAGAGCCAATGATCACCGACCCACTGTTCTGGTTGCTGGCCACGCCCGGCGTTCTGCTCACCGGCATCTCCAAATCCGGTTTTGCCGGCGGCGCCGGCGTGGTGGCCGTGCCGCTGCTCGCCTTAATCATGCCGCTACCGCAAGCGGCCGCACTGATGCTGCCGGTGCTATTGGTTATGGATGCAAAAACGCTGCACTACTACTTCCGCCATGCGCACTGGCCCAGCCTGTATGCGCTGTTGCCGGCGGCGGCGCTAGGCATTGGTCTGGGCGCACTGGGCATGGGGCAACTATCGGCTTCCGCCCTGCAACTGGGTCTGGCAATCTTGTGCCTACTGTTTGGTCTGTGGGCGCCACTCACCGCCTGGTTTGCCCACCTTAAAGGTGCGGCCTGGCTGTGGGGATTGGTGGCCGGCACCAGCTCCACCTTGATCCACGCAGGCGGGCCGCCGCTCAACATCTACCTGCTGGGCCGCGCGCTGCCCAAGTTGCAATGGCTGGCCACCGCCAGTGTCTTTTTTGCCCTGTTAAATGCCGCCAAAGTGGTGCCCTACGGATTGCTGGGGCAATGGCACGCAGACACGCTACTGCTCTCTATCGCGCTGCTACCTCTGGCGCTCGCAGGCGTCTGGGCGGGCAAGCGCATTCAGCAACACATGCGCGACACCACCTTTATGACCTTGTGCCGTGTGCTGCTAATTCTGTCCGGGGTGCTGCTGCTTGCTAAAGGCTTGATTGAGTAGGTAAGCGCGTCCGATTTTCTAAACGTTTCCCGCAATAAAAATGCAGATTTTTCCGCCAGACTGCGCGCACCTGCCACACCTGCACAGAGACTTCAGCAGCCACCAATGCCCATGCTATGGTGGCATCCAGTTCGTTCAGCTCAACGGAGCCCTTCCATGAAAATAATGCTAACGCGCAGCGCAGTGCTGGCCGCCTTGGGTGTACTGTTTTTTATCACTGGCGCTGCCACCCAGGCGGCAACGGCAGATAGTTTGACGCAAATTATTGAAGACCACTGGCAATACACGCTTCAGGAACAACCCATCACCGCGGGCCGAATGGGTGTAGCCGGCCACAATCATCGGCTGCCCGGCGTCGCACCGGCCGACCGCGCGCGGCGCCTGCAGGCAGAGCGGCAATTGCTGGCGCGCTTAGAGGCGCTCGATGAACGCACACTGTCTGCCGCAGACCGCGTTAATCGCCAGCTATTGCACTGGGTGCTCAACAACAGTATTGAAGCCAACACCTTGTTCCTGGAGCGTATACCGCTCAATACCTTTTACAGTTTTTACGCCGAGGCCTTAGAGGCCAGCAGTGGCTTGGCTATGCATAGCGCCCAGGACTACCGCGACTACATTCAACGCATTCGCGCCTTTGGCCGCTATTTTGATGAAAACCTGGCCAATATGCGCGAGGGCATTCGGACCGGCTTTGTACTGCCTAAAATTGTCGTGCAGGGCATCGCACCCACCGTCCGCGCGCAGGTCTATAGCGACCCAAAAGCCAGTAGCCTGTACCAGCCGTTCACAAACCTGCCCGCCACCTTCAGCGATGCACTCAAGAAAGACTTGCGGGCAGAAGGCGCAGCAGCCATTGCCGACGTAGCGATGCCCGCCTTTGCCCGCGTCGCTGATTTTCTAGAGGGCGAGTACCTGCGCGCGGCCACCGACAATCTGGGAGCCGAGCAATTACCCGATGGCAAAGCCTACTACCGGCACGCCATTCGCACCTACGTCACACAGGACGTGCCCGCCGCGGCGATTCACGCATTGGGACTTAAGGAAGTCCAACGCATCAAAGCCGAAATGCAGGCGCTGATAAAATCCTCGGGATTTAAAGGAGACTTCAAAGCCTTTACCCATTTTTTGCGTACCGACTCGCAGTTTTACGCCAAAACACCGGAGGAATTGCTAAAAGAGGCGTCCTATATTGCCAAGCGCGCGGACTATCGCCTGCCGGAATTTTTTAACCGTTTGCCGCGCATGCCCTATGGCATAGTGCCGGTGCCTGCAGAAATTGCACCTAACTACACCACCGCGTCCTACAACCCTGCCGCCATTGGTGGCGTGCGCGGCGGCGCCTACTGGCTCAACACGCACAATTTGGATCAACGCCCCCTGTATGAACTGCCGGCATTAACCTTGCACGAAGCGGTACCGGGCCACCATCTGCAAGGTGCCCTCTCTCAAGAACTGGAACAAGTGCCACATTTTCGCCGCAACTTATACTTGAGCGCCTTTGGTGAAGGTTGGGGCTTATACGCAGAACGCTTGGGTATCGAAATGGGTATCTACAACACACCCTACGAGCACTTTGGCCGTTTGAGTTACGAAATGTGGCGCGCCTGTCGACTGGTTATCGACACCGGCATTCACTCCCAGGGCTGGACTCGCCAACAGGCTCTCGACTTCCTCTCAGACAATACCTCACTGTCGAACGACAATGTGCGCGCGGAAGTCGATCGCTATATTTCTTGGCCAGGTCAAGCGCTGTCTTACAAGATGGGCGAGATAAAAATCCGCGAGCTGCGTGCACAGGCCGAAAAAATCTTGGGCTCGCGCTTTGATATCCGCGCCTTTCACGATGCGCTGTTAAGCGACGGCGCCCTGCCCCTATCGATGCTGGAGGCCAAGATGCTGCAGTTTATCGAATCCCAAAAGCAGGCAACCGCGCCGTAACACCCTTTAGGCACCGGCCCACAGCGACGCTCAAATTCGCTGTGGGTTGCCGCTAGCCCGCCAAGCTGGCCACAAAATCTCGAATGCCGTTCAGCAACATTTGCGTGGCCAAAATCACCAAGATCATGCCCATCAACCGCTCCAGCGCGCGCGATCCCTTAGTGCCAATAACACGCATAATCAGGGGCGATGCCAAAAGCAAAACCGAGGAACCTGCCCAGGCTAACAACAGCGCCACTGTCCAATCGCCAATTTGACCGGGTTGGTTAGAACTGAGCAAGAGCAGCACAGCGATAGTTGATGGGCCGGCAATCATCGGCACGGCCAGCGGTACAATAAACGGTTCTTCCGCCTCCACGTCATCACCGCGCTCGTGCGTGACCGGGAAAATCATGCGCAGTGAAATAATAAACAGTAGCACGCCGCCGGCAATGTTTAGCGATGACTGGGTCAGGCCTAGAAAGGCGAGAATGGCATTGCCTGCAAATAAAAACAGTAACAAAATCACCAGCGCTATGACCAACTCGCGGGCGAGCACGGGCGTGCGCCGTTGGCTGTCTAAACGCGACAGCACGGCATTAAAAATAGGTACATTGCCCAAAGGGTCCATGATCAAAAACAACGTCACAGCCGCTGGGGCAATTTCAGTCCAGTTCATTATCAATTACCTTCATTGGGTGTTTTATACAGCTTTAGGAATAATGTTTATCGTTAAGCCTGAGGCCTTAAGGCTCTGCCGTCTCAATGGTCAGCGGGCCCTGCTCATTTATAATGGCGTCCACTGCCGCCTGTAATTTCCGTACCAATTGCTCGCTGACATCCAGGCTCACTGCAAAGTAGTACTCGCGCGGCTCAAACCGATACACCGCTTCAAATTGCAGCGGGTCTATTTCAGCATTCACCAAATTGTAGCGCCAGCCGCCCTCGCCAAAAGCCCACAGGTCGATGCGTCCTGCGTGAAGCATGCGCCCTAAGCTATCGACATGGGAAGTCACTACAATATTTTCGGGTTTAATACCCGCCGCCAGGAGAATTTCCTGGCCCACGTCATCTTTAACGGCACCAATGGTGAAGCCCTGCAACTGGGCAGGAGACTCAATCGAAAACTGGCGAGCTTTCAACCCTACCAGCACATCGCTCTCGTAACCGATGGGGCCCACCCACTGAAAGTGAGCATCGCGCTCTGGCGTACGTAAAGTACTAAACAACACGCAATTTGGGCCAAGCTTTGCATTTCGAAAACCCCTGGCCCAGGGCAGCACTTGAATAGTATCCCTGCTGACCGGGCTCCCCGCCCGCTGCGTGGCAGCCAACAGCAAATCAACGGCGGGGCCCTGCAACTGGCCGTCGACAAGGTAGTTAAACGATGCGCTATCCTCGGTGATGTAAGTCAGTTCATTGAGTTCCAGCGCAGCCAAGGGCGTGGACAGCGTCGCCCAATACAAAGACAACATTAACAGCGGCAGACACCGCCGTGCCAACGGGCAATGTCGGCCTGCACCTCGCTGTGTGGTCATGCTGAACTCGATTTGGTGTTGCACGCGCCCTATCCTACCCATGCGATTGAAATCACCCACGGCGCTAACCGCACAACCCGGAATATCCAGTGTAGACCAGGCGCGCCATTCTTCCCGTCGCCCACCTTAACGAAAGCTAGACGGCACTAGCTGCGACGGGATCTGCGGGCATCGCGCACCATATACGCATTACCCACGCGCTTTAAATCGAATAGATCGATGGCTTTAAATAGACTACTGAGGTTTTTGTAGCCATAGTTCCTGCAATCAAAGGACGTTTTATTGGAAATATGCGACCCCACGGGCCCCAGCGATGCCCACCCTTCTTCGTCTTCGGTGGCCTCGATGGCCGTGCGCAGGAGACCCAGCAACTTGGTGTTAGATTTTAAATTTTTCGCGCCATCTTCCGATAATTGCGGCGTTTTTTCATCGTCTAGAAAAAGAAATTTAGAACAAGCATTAACAAAGGCCAATGGTGTTTTTCGCTCGCCAAAACCCAAGACCACCTTGCCGTCGGCCAGTGCCCGGGTCACCATAGGCGTAAAATCACAATCGGAGGACACAAAGCACATCACATCTATTTGTTTGGTGTACATGATGTCCATGGCATCAATAACCAGTGCAATATCCGAGGCATTTTTACCCTTGGTTAAGTCGTATTGCTGCACCGGCTGGATAGCATACTCATGTAACAAATCTTCCCAGGGCTTTAGGTTGGGCGATTTCCAGTTGCCATAAGCTTTGCGAATGGTGACAACACCATACTTTGCCACTTCGCTCAATACCGCTTCAAATTTTGCGGCCGGCGCGTTATCGGCGTCGATAAAGAGTGCAATTTTTTGAATACTATCGCTCATTAAATTAGAAATCCCAGAGTATCGGCTGTACGTTTTTGGGCGCGCTAGCAATCCACGGTAAAGTTATGCTGGGGCTGTGTGTTTCCCACTGCACGCATCTGCGCAATATCCGTGAGTGCCACCTGTTGCTCGCTCTCTGCCGATCGCAACACGAGGAATTCTTCGCCGGTTTGCTGAACAATCGTGTGAGCTCGGCCAACCAGCGTGCGGCCATTGCGCAGCCGAAGCTCCACCCTGGAAGCCCGCATACACACTATTTCAAAGTAGTCGTGCAGGTCGCAGCCTATTGCCATTTTCCACCTCCGCTAGCAGCGTTCGAATCTCACTATACACAAGGCCAGGCAGACCAACCACCGATCTACCCGGCAGATAGGCCAGTCTTTGGCTATGCTAGGTCTGCGCGGCAATCAAAAACAATACCGATTTTTGCGTCGGCACCTTGAGGAAACAGCCATGGACTTATCCACGTTGAATATTTATGCCGTCCTCGTCGCGGCCGTGTCCAGTTTTGCCCTGGGCGGTATCTGGTACTCACCGCTGCTGTTCGGCAAACTCTGGATGGTAGAAACCGGACTGACCGAGGAAGACGCCAAAAAACAGAATATGGCCAAGGTCTTTGGCCTGGCTTTCGTCGCGAATCTATTCATCGCCGTTAGCCTGGGCGTGTTTTTAGGACCAGAGAGCACCTTGATAAGTGGTGCACTATTGGGCTTTTTAGCCGGCTTTGGTATAGCGGCCATGGCGATGGCGGTGAACGATCTATTTGAACAGCGCTCGTTAACGCTGTTTGCCATCAACGCCGGATTCAATATGGTGGGTTTTACGCTAATGGGCGCAATAGTGGGGGGCTGGCACTGAGCGTGTAGCCCCTTTAATCGCACTTTCCCGACGGCTAGTTGTACTGGCCTGCCCGCAGCCAGTGGTAAGCCAACACGGCTAAAGGTACGCCCAGAGTAAACCACGCCAACCAATCCCCGATGGTGTCAGAGAGCAGAGCCGACACCAGGCCGATCGCACTCAATAGCCCCAATGCGATCGGCATCTGCCAGATTTGTGAGGCGCTCAATCTACGACTCATGGACCACCTCGCGCGCCAATGCGGGGCCGCCTGCCAGCACATCGTCCAGCTCGCGCCCTTTTAACCCAAGGCGCTCGGCGAGCGATAGATTGCGCCGTTTAACCCATAAATAAACACCACTGGCCAATACAAGAATGGCTATAACATCCATCAGCGCCCAGATGACTTTTAGGGGCAAACCGCCGTAATCGCCAAAGTGCAATGGTTGCGACAAGAGTAACGCACTCACATACCAAGGCATGTCGCCCACCGCGGTGACGGTATTGGTTTTCGCGTCCACCAACACCGGGGTCAACAGTTGCGACGTTAACGGCGTGTCGCCCAGCAGGAAAAAACCAAAGTGGTGCGGCGTGGTGAACTCGTTACCGGGAAAGGCCACAAAACTGACTTCGGTATTGGGCGCCGCTGCCAACGCGCTCGCCAGCGCCGCCTCTATAGAAATACCGTCGGCCAGGGTCAGTCGCTCGGCCTGTTGATCGTAACCCGCCGTCATACTTTGCAACTCTGTGGTTTGCCACAGGCCAAAGATTGGCACAGATAAAGTGTTTATCGTGCCCGTCACCCCCACCACCATCAACCACACTAGCGTGGCAATGCCCAGCAGGTTATGCAGGTCTAACCATTGCAACCGGGACGATTTATGGGTGCGCACACTGCCAAATTTCAGGCGCGACATAAACGGTTTGTAGACCACGACACCCGACACCAGCGACGCCGCCAGCAGCAGCCCCATAAAGCCTAGAAATAACATGCCCGCTAAACCTGCAAACAGGTCCAGATGTAACCGGTAGAGAATATACATAATGCCCTCGCCCACCGGAAACTGGTGCAGATAGTCGCCCGTGCGCGCATCGTACATGTAGTAGGCGGAGCCTTGGGGCGCATTAATGGACGCCGCCATAGTCACGTGCCAGGCTTCCGGCTCGTCGGGGTCGCGAAACACATATTGCACCACGTCTTCGGGCTTGCGCGCCTGCGCCGCCTGAATAATTCCATCGAGACTGGCCACCTGCGTCACACCCGAGCGCTCGGGCGGTTCCACGGCATTTCCGAGCGCGTGTTCAATCTCGTGGTAAAAAATCAGCGGTAAACCCGTGATACACAACATGAGTAAAAACAGCGTGGAAATTAAGCTGGTCCACTTGTGCACCAGGTACCAGTTGCGAAGGGATTGGCGGGTCATGGCTGCCTCTGAATATCAATCTCGGGTGGCTAAAGATTGGCGGGGCAAGTCGGTCGCGCACTGAGCGTCGGCCTCTGCCCTGCCAAGGTCGCGTTAGAATTGGTGCTGGTAACTCAGCGTGTAGCTACGCGGCGCGCCATAGAAACCAATCTCCGACAAACTGGTGATGTATTTAGTATCAGTGAGATTGTGCACGTTGAATTTCAAACGGGCCTGCTCGCTGAAGCGCCAGTCGGCAAAGGCATCGAGCGTGCTGTAGGCAGGCTGGGAAATTGTAACGCCCGTATAGGCATCCACCTTGCTAGTTTCCGATTGCCACTTGGCGGCCAGCCCCAGCCCAAGTGCTTCGTAGCCTGGCAAGCGCTGGGTGAAGGCCAGATTAAGGGCCTGCTCCGGCACCCAAGGATTGGCCTGTTTGCCGTCGTCATCTTCCACCTCCAGCAGGGTGGCGCCCACAACCAGCTGACCCAACTCACTCACCTGACCCGTCAACTCCAGCTCGACACCCTGCGAAAAGGTGTCTTGCCCCGCGTAGTAATAGCGACCGGTATCTGTGTTAAATCCCGCGTAGGTTCCAAGCCCCAACTGCGCCGCCTTAAACAGCGCCAAATTGGCGAACAGGCGGTTTTCCAACCATTGAGATTTAACGCCCAGCTCGTAGTTTTCACCTTTGGTGGGCGCAAGGTAATCACCGTTGATATCGTAGTAGTCCTGCGGCTCGTAGATGTCTGAATAGCTGGCGTAAGCCATTACGGAATCCGTGAGTGCAACGGTGACTCCGGCGTAGGGGCTCACCTCAGTTTCGCGCAGTGTATTGGTGAGACTGGTGGCCTCGCGGTCAAATTTAATGGCATTGGCCCCGAGTACGACGGACACCTTGCCAACATTCAGTTGGGTGGCTGCATACAGACGCTGCAGTTGGTCGTCGGTTTCGCTGTCTAACTGTTTGGCACCCCAAACGGGCTCGGGCACGCTATCGAGTGGATAGGGAAACGCGGGCAGCGGACCAAAGGCGGGCTCGCTGGGGTCGAAGGGGTGCGTGTACTGGTCGTTGTTGTTGCTGGCGTGGCTGTAGCCAAATACCAGCTGGTGATCCGCGTTGAACAGGCTGAAATCACCGTTTACCTTGGCTTCGTAAATCTCGGCCCGATCCTCGCTTGGCCACTTGCCGGGCCAGCCCACCAGGCCTTCGCCGGTGTCGGGGTTCAAACCGGTAGTGCTGTAGGCAAAAAACAATGCGCTATCAGCGGTCATTGCTCGGTAGTTATAGCTTAGTGTCATGTCCCAGTCATTGGGCAAGCGATAACCCAGCTCCACAAACGCCGACTGGTTGAGATTATCCCAGTAAGTCCAATCCTGGCTGGTGGTGGCTCCGCGATCCCACTCGGCCTGACTGCCGTCGGCATTGCTATAGGTCAGGCCGCCCCACATATTGCCGTCGGTTTCCGCCTGCTGATAGGAATAACCCACCGCCAGGGTAGTGTTGTCCGACAACTGACCGTCCAGCACGGCGTAAATAAACTGACGCGCGTCAGATTTGCCCTCGATGTAGGAGTCGGCCTGCTCGGCGGCGGCAACAAGCCTGCCCGCCCAGTTACCGGCGGCGTCCAGCGGCGAAGACAGATCCGCCTGCAAGCGATAGCTTTGGTGTGATGCCACACTGGCGAGCACTTCGCCTTGAGCGTCATTGGTGGGGCGTTTGCGCACGAAGTTTAGTGTGCCGCTGGCGTTGCCCACGCCGGTCAACAGGCCATTGGCGCCGCGGATCACCTCAATTTTTTCATAGCCGTAGGCGTCAATGGCGCCCTCCACCAGGCCCCAACTATTGGGTAGACCCACACCGTCAATTTGGGTGCTTTTCATGGCAAAACCGCGCGCGGTGTAACTGGTGCGATTGGTTTCCCAACGCTCGACGCGAATACCGGTGGCCAGATCCAATGCCGCGTTAATACTGTTGGCGCCAAAGTTATCCATCCACTCGCGCGAAACCACGCTGATGGACTGGGGTGTGGCTTGAATCTCCAGCGCCAGACCTGTGGCGCCCTCGCTCACGCGGTTTTCGCGCACGCCCACGATGAGCATTTCTTCAAGCGCGTCGGCGGCATGGCTAGCGGCAGGAGGGAGGGAGCTACAGGCAAGTGCAAGCAGCGTGGCGTGTTTCAGAGGAGTGCGCATGTGATGGTACCTTCGATCCAATAAGCAATGCGCGCTATCCTAGGGAATTTCCTCGATAATGTAAATGCTAATTATTATCATTTGCGTTGTTATGTTTTGCTTTCTTTCGCCAATACCCCTTAAGCTGACCCCGCCGCAATACGCGGCCGCTCGCGGCGCGCCGCAACCCATCAACAAAAGGATGCACCATGTTCAGTCACGTCATGCTAGGGACCAACGATATAGATACCGCAAAGCAGTTTTACGACGCCACGCTAGGCGCTTTAGGCCGCAAGCCCGGCGTATACGACGACAAGGGCCGCTGTTTTTATCTCAGCCGAACCGGTGTTTTCGCTCTGTCTAAGCCAATCAATGGCGAACCCGCCAGCCACGGCAATGGCAGCACCCTGGGGTTTGAGGCCAAGAGTCCGGAGGAAGTGGACGCCTGGCATGCCGCCGGCCTCGCCAATGGCGGTACCACCTGCGAGGATGCTCCGGGTATTCGGGAAGGAGTATCGGGCAAGCTTTACCTTGCCTATTTGCGCGATCCCACCGGCAATAAACTCTGCGCGCTCTATAGAATCGCTTAAGAGATGGCGCCAGCTGGGTTGCATCGCGCCCCGAGTGCGCCGTTATACCGGCTTTTCGTAATACACCACGGTTTCATCACCCAAGGGGTCGCGGTGTAGATCTGTTTTCAGGTAGCGCATGCCCAGCTTTTTCATCACGGCAATTGAGCCTGCATTTTCCGGTAGCGCAATTGCCGATAAGGTCTCCACATCGGCTTGCCCTGCAAAGGCCGCCGCAATGGCGGCGGCTGCCTCGGTGGCATAGCCCTGGCCCCAGCTGTGGCGCATGAAGCGCCAGCCAAGTTCTAGGTTGCGCCACTGGGGTGCCTCAGAGAAAAAATCCATGGGGCGCACCAACACCCAACCAATAAATTCGTCGGTAACGCTAATATTCACGCCCCAGAGCCCCCAGCCTTTGTCGGGATTGCGGTAGCGCAACATGCGCGGCACCATGACCTTGGCAATATCCTCCGGGGTACTGGGCCGCCCCCCATTGATGTACTTCATGACCTCGGGATCTTGATCCAGCGCCAACAGCAACGGCGCGTCCTCGGCGTCCAAAAGCGCGTACTTAAGGCGTGTGGAGCTTGGCACTAGCATCGGTATGTCTCTGCGTTTTAGGGCGAATCATTCTACCCCGGCTCAACCTGCCAACGCGAACATGTACACGGCCATCAGCACCATCACCCCATTCTCCAACAGCGAAATAAATCCAAGTGGCACTTGGCTGTTACCACCCACACAGGCACATTGCAGCCTGCGCCGGTCCAGATAAACGGCCTTAAATACCGACACCGCGCCGATTGCACCAATGACGAGCGCCACCGGGGCCACCGACCACGCCGGCCACTGGGCCAACATCGCCAAGCCCACGTAGGCTTCCAAAAATGGATAGGCATAACCGTAGAGCACCCAGCGTCGCGCCAGCAAATCGTAGGTGACAAATGTATTGGTAAAACTGTGCAGATCTTGCAACTTTTGCACGGCCAGAAACACCATCGACAGCGCCACACATTGCAACAGGGTGGTGGCACTCAGCAGTGGCTGAGCAGAGGCAAAGGACAAGGCCACAATTGCCAATACCGCAAAAGAAAAAATAACGATCACCGGGGTATAGCGCACGCCGTCATCGATGGGATCAAGCCCTAAATAGGCCCGCAATTGCTCGTAGCCGCCAATGCGCTCACCGCCAATAAAAATTTGTGGCGTAGTCTCTACGCCCTGCGCACGCTTGAAAGCATTCACCGCACGCTGCGACGTCAGGCGTTTATCGACTATCACAAAGCCCCTGCGCGCCAACAAATCTTTTGATTTAATTCCAATCGGGCAGAGATGCTCTTCGGTAACCATTCGATACACAGTGGCTCGTTTAGCCATAATGGTCTCCTTTTAAAACCTGTCGTTAGCCGCGCTGGACACAGCAGATAACATCAGTACACTTCGGTGCAGTAATCGCTGTGTGGCCGAGCAAACGCAACACTGTACATCGACTCGGCGCGCGATAGGATTCGCGACAATTCACAGAAATACAATAAATTCAAAAACCTTTGAATTTATTTCAATTTACAACGAGCGTCAGACAACAAGTACCAGTAAATACAACTTCTATCTAAATAAAATCTAATTCACCCGCACTTACACCATTAATGCAGAAACTGTACCAACAAAAATGCTCAGGCATACAACAAGCAAGTAAAGAGATAGGAAAATCGAAGGAGAAAGATAGAAAACTAAATGCCCAACACAACAAAGGTCAATTACTGGCAGATGCCGAGCGCGATACTATCGCTCGGCACTGTCGTCGGAACACAACCAGGAATCAATTACGTTCGCGTTACTCTATAACCCAAGTCAGTTATTGCCTCTTCAAATAGCACTGCTGGTCGGTCGCTGACTATAGTCAACTCGCCCGTTGCAATACTGGCCGCGATCTGCGCACTCGCATCCAGCGATAACACCAAGCGAGTAATTTTTTGTACGCAGCAATTGCAGGTCATACCACCCATTAAAAAGTGAATCATAATAGCCTCAGTGAGATTGTGGAGAGGTCAGCCTATGCCTTTCCACTGTGGCAAGGTCAAGCCCTGCCAGGCCAAATTCTTCCGAAAAAAGCGCCAAAAAATCCCTTGACCTTGCCACGGTGGCAACCTTGAAAATCCGTACTCTCATCAAACACCGTCTACAAGAGGCGAGCCATCATGGGTAATTTAAACCTGACTTCCGACCACCGTTTCACTGTATCAGGCATGACCTGCGCGTCCTGCGCAGGACGCGTCGAACAAGCACTGCTTTCTATACCTTTCGTGGAAAGCGCCAGGGTGAACCTTGCCACAGACACCGTCCACATCGCTGCAGCGAGAGTTGACTGGCACGCCATTTCTCGCGCCGTTACGCAGGCGGGCTACGAATTGAAAACCGAAACACACACGCTGGTCATACAGGGTATGACCTGTGCCAGTTGCCAAGGGCGCGTTGAACGGGCCCTGTTATCGGTGGCCGGCGTACTTAGCGCTACCGTAAATCTAGCCACAGAAACGGCGCAAATAACACGGGTTGCGCCGGCGGCAACCACAGATGCACTCATACAAGCCGTGACTAATGCGGGCTACCAGGCTCATTTAGATCAAGAGCGCCATCAATTAGACGCAGACCGCCGCAAACCATCGCAAGGTGGACGATGGGCGGCACTCGCCGCAATCCTCAGCCTGCCACTGGTGGTGCCGATGTTTTTTGAACCCTTCGGTGTGCACTGGATGCTCCCCGGTTGGGTACAGTGGGCACTCGCAACGCCGGTGCAATTTTGGCTAGGTGCCAGATTTTACCGTGCGGCGTGGCGTGCACTTAAGGCCCGTGCCGGCAATATGGATTTGCTAGTGGCACTCGGTACCAGCGCCGGTTACGGCCTCAGTGTTTTTGCCCTGTTATCCGGTAGCGGCGGTCACTTGTACTTTGAAGCATCCAGCGTAGTCATTACATTGGTACTACTGGGCAAGTGGATGGAAAACCGCGCCAAACATAAGACCACCGAGGCGATTGTGGCGCTGCATGCTCTCAAGCCAACCACGGCAATCTTACGCGACGACCAGGATAAAGTGGTGCCCATCACTCAGGTGAAAGCTGGCGACTTAGTGGTGGTTAAACCCGGCAGCCAAGTCCCTGTGGACGGCGAAATTATTGAGGGACGTAGCCAATTAGACGAATCGATGATCACCGGCGAAAGCCAGCATGTTGTAAAAGACGTTGGCGACACGGTTACCGGCGGCTCCGTGAATGGCGACGGTCTGCTGGTTGTGCGCACCACCACCGTTGGGCGCGACTCTACACTGTCGAAGATCATTCACATGGTTGAAGCAGCCCAGGGCGCCAAAGCACCTATTCAGCGCCTGGTCGACAAAGTTAGCGGCATCTTTGTACCCATTGTTATTTTGATATCCCTGGCAACCTTTGCCGCTTGGTGGTATTGGAGTGGGGATATAGAGCAGGCACTGATCAACGCCATTGCCGTACTGGTTATTGCCTGCCCCTGTGCACTGGGGCTGGCAACACCGGCAGCTGTTATGGCCGGTACCGGCGTTGCAGCCCGCCACGGCATATTGATCAAAGATGCGCAGGCACTGGAAATGGCCCATAAAGTGACCGCAATGGCATTCGATAAAACAGGCACAC
This sequence comes from Simiduia sp., assembly GCF_058345725.1. Taxonomy (NCBI): domain Bacteria; kingdom Pseudomonadati; phylum Pseudomonadota; class Gammaproteobacteria; order Cellvibrionales; family Cellvibrionaceae; genus Simiduia; species Simiduia sp. The sequence continues at coordinate 52,882 of NZ_JBTUOC010000051.1, forward strand.
TCACCGTCGGCAAGCCCACCATTAAAGACATAGTATCCGCCGGCCAGCCCACATCCGTGTTGCTTTATGTTGCCGCTTCTCTGCAAATGGGCAGCGACCACCCGCTGGCGCGCGCGCTGTTGGATAAAGCCGAAGCAGACGGTATTACCCTTAGTCAAGGGCGCCACCTGAGCGCGCTTCCTGGACGCGGTATTGCGGGCGAAATTGATGGACGGAACCTGCAATTTGGCACCCAAAAGTTGATGCGCGAATTGGGAATTGATATCGAATCGTACGTAAATTCAGCAGTGGCTATGGAGACCAAAGGTTATACCGTCTCCTGGCTGGCCGAAACGACGCCCCTGCCAAGATTGCTCGGTCTCTTTGCCTTTGGCGATAGCCTAAAGTCCAATGCCGAGGCAGCAATTCAACACCTCCATCAACAAGGGATCAAAACGATGCTACTCACCGGCGATAATCAGGGCAGCGCCAATCGGGTGGCGAATGCGCTGCGCATTACCGATGTTTACGCCAGTATACTGCCCAGTGAAAAAGCTGACATTATCAAGCGCAGCAAAACCAATGGTGAAGTGATTGCCATGATTGGTGATGGCATTAACGATGCACCGGCATTAGCTGCCGCTGATGTGGGCGTCGCCATGGCCACCGGTACCGATGTCGCGATCAATACCGCGGGTATTACATTAATGCACGGCGACCCTCTGTTGCTCGGCAATGCCATTGAAATATCTCGGAAGACCTACCAAAAAATTAGGCAGAACCTGTTCTTTGCCTTTATCTATAATCTAGTTGGTATTCCACTGGCGGCGTTTGGCCTGCTCAACCCCGTGATTGCCGGTGCAGCCATGGCGCTCAGTAGTGTGAGCGTTGTCAGCAATGCCCTACTTTTAAGTGGTTGGACGCCAAAGGGACGAACAATATCCCATCGCAATAAACAACCCACTAACGAGTGTCCCATTTAGTTTAAACATTGGAATTTGCTATGAATATTGGTCAGGCTGCAGCTGCGAGCGGGGTTACCTCAAAAATGATTCGCCATTATGAGTCCATCGGGTTATTGCAACCCTCGCCCAGGACTGCTGCCGGCTACCGTACCTATGGCCAGGCGAGCGTGCATGTGTTGCGCTTTATCAAACGCGCACGCTCGCTTGGCTTTTCACTAGAAAGAATTAGGGTGCTGTTATCGCTCTGGCAAGACAAAAGCCGGGCCAGCAGCGACGTTAAACGAATTGCCTCCGAACACATAGCAGAGATGAATGTCAAAATTGCAGAGCTTTCAGCCATGCGCGCAAGCTTACAAACGCTGGTCGAACATTGTCGCGGCAACGATCGACCCGACTGCCCCATAATAAAAGGAATTGAGTGTGGCGAACTCTAACCAAATCCGGTCTTCCCCGGCCGCACAGTCTAGTGAAAGAGCTAATGACTAGCCCACTGGAGCAGATAAAAACCTGCCACCATCACCGGCTGGTGCAGTAAATAGATCAACAGGCTGTGTTTTCCAGGCCACGCCAGCCATGCGGGCATGGCGATAAACCCCAGGGGGTCGCGCTTTAACCAACGGCTGTGCGCCAAAAATATGCCGGCCCAAACCAGCGCCAGCCAGGGGATGAGCGGCACCCAATCATTGGCATAGCCAGGCATCACTTCAGGCCAGGCCGCATAGGCATAGTGAAAGGGCCAGTGGCTGTGCCACCACTGCAGCTTGTAACCCACCATTAAAATTAGTGCGCCGAGCAATGCCAGCCGCGGTGTCCACACCAAAGGCAGCGCCAATACGCTGGCGACAAATATAAAATGCAGTACGCCAAAATAGATCCAATTCTCGGGAAACATCACGAGCGACATTGCCGTGACCAAGCCGGCACCGCCAAGCACCTGCGCTTCGCGTCGCCAAAAATTTCGCCAGCGAACACCCCGACCATGGGCGTACACCAAACCAATGCCCACACACACAAAAAACAGCGTGAGAATCAGGTAACGAAATTCCCGCCAACCCGTACCATCGGGAATATCCCAAGCCACATAGCCAAAGCTTTTGAGATCGTAGATGAAATGAAAAATGACCATGAGTAGAATGGCCAAGGTGCGCAAACAATCCACGGTGACATTGCGCGCTGCGCTGGAAGAAAACTTTTCTTGCTGGTTCCTAGACACTCAGCGCTCCTTACGGTAAATGCGAAACCCTAGCCGATTATCGAGACCAATGTATATGGTTAATCTTCCAGCCACTACTCGTTTTCACCAAATGTAAGGTTTCATAGCCGATTGTGTCTATCGTTTTCCCTTTAAATTTGCCGGTGGTACGCGTGCGCTTTGTGGACAATGCCACATCGCCATAGACCCGCACCTGATGCTCCAAAACCTCTCGCTGCATGTGTTTTAAGAACTGCATATCAGATTTCATATGATGGGCCGCATACTCCGCCGCAGAGCGTTCCACGCCACCTTCAAAAATTAGCACGTCGTCTGCCAAAAAACCCACGGCAACCTCGGCTTGCCCCTCAGCCAGGGCGTCATTAAATGCTTGCGCAGCCCTAGCGGCGTCCGTTTCCAAGCCGGCAAATAGGCCCGCGGTATGCGTAGGTTTATCCCCGTGGGCCGAAGCGGTTGTGCAGACACCGAACCATAACACCAGCGTCATTAGCGTTGCGAAAAATTGTTTCATAATCATTCTCACTGTTAAAAATGTATATTCACTGCGATGTGTTGTTGGCGATTCTACTTCATGCACCTACACATGCACCTACACATGCACTGTCGGTCCTACTGCGCTGGTCATCACCGACAGCACTAGCAGCAATACTGTGCCCAGCGCGGCTTCGAGTCTCAGTGTGGTTCCCAGCTTTTGCAGATTGCCTACCGTTGGCTGCCGGCAGAGTGCCGGCACCGCCACCCACTTGTGCCACGCGCCCAGCGCCAACAACGCCAACGTCAGGACAATCTTCGCCAGTAACAGCTGGCCATAAGTGGTACGGATTAATTCCGCCGGCGCGTTTAATAGGCTAAAGGTCAACAGCGCGCCCACGCCCACCATTAACAATAAGGGCATCGCTGCCAAGCGGCCAAAGCGTTCAAACACCCGGGCGGTCTGCTCAGTAGGCGGCTCGCGGGTGAGCATGCAAAAGGGCACCAGGCTCCCGATCCACGTGAGCCCAATGGCGAGGTGCAAACACAACAACACCTGCTGCCAAGCCGGTGCCTGCGCCAAATGGCCGCCCCAGGCGAAAGCCATCACCAACAAGAGGCAGGCAACACCCAACAACCAGGTTTGCCAATGCTTAGCGCGTGGCAGCAGCGCGGGAAATACCGCCACAAGCGCGATACTCGCGCCTGCCAACCGCAGCAAGGTGCTGTCTGCCCAAGGCGTGTGCCAGACGATCGACAGCATGATCGGATCGAACATGCCCGCCCAACCCGATTCGGCCAGCGCACCCGCCTGCAGGGGAATCACCCACAGACACGCCAGAAAAAGCGCCAGCAGCCACGCACGCGTCCAGTACAAAATCGAACCAGTCAGCGTTGTTTGCAAAACGGATACCAGCGCCGCCCCCATCAGCGCCGCCGTCGCCAGCAACACCACCCCTTTATTGACCGCCGCGGCAATTAACCAGATATCCATTATTCGTCCGTGCTGTCACAGGCATAGGTGAACAACACCTCACCGCTCATCTTATGCCCATCGCCGCCCATCGCCACCCAGCGCAAGCGCCAGTCTCCGCAATTGAGCGCAGGCGTCGGCACACGATAGTGCGCCTCTGCCGCTGAAGCGGGGGTAAACGCCATCGCCGCGCGGTCCTCGTTTCGGTCAAACAGCGCCACACTCACCAACCGCACCGGCGCACTGAACTGCAAGGTGATGTGCGCGGGCAATGCAGTGAGCGTCGCGCCTGCTGCCGGCACGCTGCTTTTCAATGCTGTATGCGCAGCTACCGGCAGAGCGAGCCCGCCAACGATAAAGACACAAACTGCCATCAGGCAGCGCACTCGTTTCACAAATTTCATTATTCTCCCCCTCCTTACGCCTGTGCGTTCACTTGCCGCGCTCGCCAAAGCAAATAAACCACCGGCAAAATAAACAGCGTTAACAACACCGAACTGACCATGCCACCCACCATGGGGGCAGCCAATCGACTCATGATTTCCGAGCCCGTACCCGAGCCGTATAAAATGGGCACCAAACCGGCAATGGTAGCTGTGGCCGTCATCAGTTTTGGTCGCAATCTTAGTACCGCGCCGGCAATAACCGCCGCGCGTACATCCGCGAGTGTGGGCGCAGCAATCTCTTCGCGCAGTTTCTGCCAGGCGTGATCCAAATACACCAGCATAATCACGCCGGTTTCTACGGCCACACCGGCCAGGGCTATCATGCCCACACCCACGGCCACCGAAAAGTGAAAACCCAGCCAGTGCATAAACCAAATACTGCCCACCAAAGCCAATGGCAAGGTGGCCATAATCATCGCCACTTGCGCGGTATTGCGAAAGCACAGGTACAATAAAATCACAATAATCAATAGCGTGAGCGGCACCAGGTATTGCAAGCGCGCTTTGGCGCGTTCCAGGTATTGAAACTGGCCGGCCCAATTCAGGGAATAGCCGGCGGGCAAAGTCAGTTGCGCGGCGATACGTGTTTTCGCCTCAGCCACATAGCTGCCCACATCCACCTCGGCAATATCGATAAACACCCAGCCATTTAATCGCGCATTCTCACTTTTAATGCCACCGGCTCCCTCCTCAACCAGAATGTTAGCGACATCGCCCAGGGTAATGTGCTGGCCCGATGGTGTCACAATGGGCAAGAGCGCCAGCTGCTCGGGCGAATCGCGGTAGTGCTGCGGATAGCGCAAATTGACTGGGTAGCGCTCCTGGCCTTCGACGGTTTCCGTGACATTGCGGCCGCCCACGGCCGTACCGATCACCTGCTGCACATCGCCAATATTCAAGCCAAAACGCGCCGCCTTTTCGCGATCGATATCGAGTTTAATATAGCGCCCGTTGGCCACTCGCTCGGCGTACACAGACACTGTGCCCGGAAGGTCGGCCAACAACATTTCCAGTTGCGTGCCAATACCTTGTATGACATTGAGATCGGGTCCAGCCACTTTAATGCCCACCGGCGTTTTAATGCCGGTGGCCAACATATCGATACGGGTTTTGATGGGCATCACCCATGCATTGGTGACACCGGGAAAACTCACCAGGCTGTTAAGCTCACGCTTCAAGTCGTCGAGGCTCAGGCCCGGCCGCCACTGATCGCGCGGCTTCAGTTGAATAAAGGTTTCGATCATGGTCAAGGGCGCCGGGTCCGTTGCGGTTTCCGCGCGCCCTACCTTGCCAAATACAGACTCAACTTCTGGTAGGGTTTTAATCAGCTTGTCGGTTTGTTGCAATAGCTCACGCGCCTTGCCGATGGAAATACTTTCATAGGTGGTGGGCATGTACATCAAATCCCCCTCATCCAACTCCGGCATAAATTCACTGCCTAACTGCTGCAGCGGCCAAAGGCTGGAAAACACCAACAGCGCCGCACCGAGCAGCGTCAACTTGGGAAATTTCAACACCCAGGTTAGCGCCGGTAAATAAAGGGCGCTAAAGCCCCGGTTTATCGGATTCTCCGATTCCGAGCGCACGCGCCCGCGAATAAAGTAGCCCATCAACACCGGAACCAATGTGATCGCAAGTGCGGCACTGGCGGCCATGGCGTAGGTTTTAGTGAAGGCCAGCGGTGCAAACATCCGGCCTTCCTGCGCCTCTAAGGTAAACACCGGAATAAAACTGACAGTGATAATAAGCAAGCTAAAAAACAACGCTGGGCCGACCTCGATGGCACTTTGGGTGACTACTTGCCAGCGGTTTTCGCGCGTCAGTGGCGTGCGCTCCATGTGCTTGTGCATGTTTTCGATCATCACAATGGCACCGTCGATCATAGC
>NZ_JBTUOC010000052.1:0-14178 GCF_058345725.1 Simiduia sp.
GTAATCGGTGACGGCCACTCGCGCATTCAGTTGGTGGTGGCCTGGCGGCGTCCAATTGGCCTGGCTGTCACTGGCGCCTGGCGTCCACTGGTACAGCTCGCGCAGTTCCGAGCGGGCATAGTGGGCGTTGTCGGTGGTGGCCAATCGCTCGTCCGCCAGGTTAACAGTAAAACGCATGGCACCGTCTGGCGCCGTCGAAAATACGGCGTCGTCTTCAAATCCGTCGTTCAGTGGTGCCAAGTCCGATGGATTGGATTGAAAGGGTTTTATTTCTGCGGCCGAGCTGCCACCGCTGCCAAAGTAGACATCTTTGGCGTAGGGCAGTGTGAGTTTCCACACATCAAGGTTGAAGTTGCCAGACGGCGGCAGAGCCGCGGAAGGCGCACCCGTGCGTTGGTAAGTCAGCTCGGTAAAATGCACTTGGCCCTCGCCGTCGCTTTGTAAATACACCCCTGCCTTAAAGTAGCTGCTGAGCGCTTGCCAATAGTCGACGTTTCTATTGGTTACGATGGCCTCGTCATTGAAATTAATGCGCAGTAAATTGTGGCCAACGTGAATGGCTACCCGGTCACCCTGCTCGCTGCGCGGCCCCATCGCAATCCAAGAGTATTGCCCAGCAGGCACAGTGTCGTCTTTGATAACCGCCCACAGGTTGTCCACCAAATTATTTTTTTCGCGCATCCACACAATGCGCAGCAGCGGTTTGTTCAAACTTTCTGAGTCGTGAATTTGCATCACTGTTAGCTGATCGATGGTGGTGGCCAAGGGGTTGACCAGATAAAAATGCCCCTCTAACCCATTGCCTGGGTCACCGGTATACCACTCGGACATTTGCCGCAGCTCGGAGCGCTGACTCGCACCGCTAACGCGAAATACGATTTCATCCGGTTTATCACTGGTGCTGTAAAAGTATTCGTTGACGGCATTTGGGCTGTTAAAGTCACCCTGCCGAATCAGCGTACTGCTGTTGGGTGCCTGTAGTTTAGAGCCGTCCAGCACCTCGTGAAACTCAGTACTGGCCTGATAGGGTGCTAGGTGGGTTATGGGCGCGGCCGTAGGTTCGGGCGAAGGCTCGGGTGTAGGCTCTGGTGTCGGTGTCGGTGTCGGTGTCGGTGTCGGTGTCGGTGTCGGTGTTGGCGTTGGAGTTGGAGTTGGAGTTGGAGTTGGAGTTGGAGTTGGAGTTGGCGTTGGAGTTGCGGATGGCGCTGGTAGCGAAGGCTGCGCCGCAGAGCTAGACGAGCCGCCGCCACAGGCGGTTAATAATCCACTGCAAAGCAATGCCGCTAAAATTAGTTCAGTTTTCATTGTGCGTGACCTGCTGGGCCGCAAAAGCCCCTGTTTTTTTAAAAAGTTGGTGCTTATGGGCGCGCTACACGCGTATTAGTTCCGTCTTCTCCGAGGCCAATTACCAAGCGTTGCTAAGTATCCGCTGTGCCCTTTGTGATGCCCCAGTAATAGGTTGCTGGCACACAGCGGAGACAATACGCTCGCAGCATATTGTTGCTTTCGATTCGGCGTTGGCGATGAATAGCTCTGAACCCTTAGTGCCAGCCGTAGGCCGCACTCAGGTCCTGCTTCCATTCAATATTGGGCGCCCATATGGTATTCCAATAGATCAGATAATACGCTTTGTTGGGTTTGCTGAAAAGCGCCTTTTACTGGCGGCACAGATACCGGGCCTCGATGGCTGGACGGCGGTGCTACGAGCAACCAGAATAGTGAGCGGCGCGTGTTATTTGCCTAACAACCACTAGGAAGAAGGATGCTGTTATGTCTGATGAAACCCATGAAATCGTCATGAACGCCGACGTCTCTGCCATGGCGCCGGAGGCCCGCTCTGTGGCCGAAGAGCGGTTGCACCGCAAACGTCAGCTGACGGCGGCGTTTCGCCTGTTTGGCAAGTTCGGCTTTGATGAGGGTGTGGCAGGGCACATTACCGTGCGCGATCCCGAGCACACAGACCATTTTTGGGTAAATCCAATGGGTGTTTCCTTTAAGCAGATTCGCCTGTCGCAACTGTTATTGGTGAACCACAAAGGCGAGGTGGTGGAGGGCAATGGATTTCTCAATGGCGCAGCTTTTACCATTCATTCCCATATCCATGCTGCGCGCCCGGACGTTGTAGCCGCAGCCCATGCCCATTCGGTGCACGGTAAAGCCTGGTCCAGCCTGGGGCGCCTGCTCGACCCCATCACACAGGATGCTTGCGCCTTCTACGACGATCACGCTGTTTACGATGACTTTGGCGGCGTGGCGCTCGAGGATGAAGAAGGCAAGCGCATTGCTGCGGCACTCGGTAAAAACAAAGCCGCCATCTTGCAAAATCACGGCTTAATTACCGTGGGCGAAACCGTAGAGGCCGCCGCCTGGTGGTACATCACCTTAGAGCGCAGCTGTCAGGCGCAGCTATTAGCCGAAGCCGCCGGTAAGCCGAAATTGATTCCCCATAACATTGCCAAAAAAACCTGGGAGACCGTGGGTAGCGCGCTGGCGGGCCAGTTTCAATTTTCGCCCTTATTCAATGTGATCACCGCAGAGCAGCCAGACATGTTTGACTGATTGCCCGGTGGTGCGCGCCCGCGCAAGGGCGCTTAACTGCTAGGCTATTAGTGTCATCACCACTGGAGGCGACAGGCACCATGGAGGCATTTATCAATGGCCTGCCCAAGGCGGAGCTCCATCTGCATATCGAGGGCACCTTGGAGCCCGAGCTCATGTTTTCCCTGGCTGAGCGCAATGGCGTGGCTCTGCCCTTTAAGTCGGTAGAGGCGGTGCGTCAGGCCTACCGTTTTCAAGATCTCCAGTCGTTTTTAAACATCTACTACCAGGGCGCCCAGGTTCTGATACACGAACAGGATTTTTACGACCTGACCTGGGCCTACCTGGTGCGCTGTCACCAGCAAAAGATACGGCACCTGGAGCTCTTTTTTGATCCGCAAACCCATACCGAGCGCGGTATTGGGTTTGCCGTGGTGATCAACGGCATTAGCCAGGCTTTAGCCCGTGGTCGGGCAGAGTTGGGCATGAGTTCTGCTGTGATCATGTGCTTCTTGCGCCACCTCTCGGAAGCGTCTGCCTTACAAACTCTGGCGCAGGCGCAACCCCACCGCGCATTAATCACCGGCGTAGGTCTGGACTCGGGTGAGCGGGGTAATCCGCCCAGCAAATTTGTCGAGGTCTTCGCCCAGGCTCGAGCGCAGGGCTATCGCCTGGTTGCCCACGCAGGCGAGGAGGGCCCGGCGGACTATATTTGGCAGGCGCTGAATCTGCTCCAGGTCGAGCGCATTGATCACGGCGTGCGCTGCGTAGAAGATCCCGCACTGGTGGCGCACCTGGTACAGCAGGCAGTGCCGTTGACGGTTTGCCCGCTCTCCAATACCGCGCTAAAGGTGTACGACACGATGGCGCAACATGTGATTCGGCAGTTGTTTGACGCGGGTGTAGTGGTCACCATTAATTCGGATGACCCGGCCTATTTTGGTGGCCACTTGAACGAAAACTATCAGGCAATTCAGCGCGCGTTTCACTTTACACGCGCGGAGCTGGCACAGCTGGCAAAGAACAGTTTTTCGGCGAGTTTTCTATCTGAAGTAGAGAAACACCGGGCCATGAAAGCCGTAGATCAATACCTCGGCGCCCCATAAAATCGCGCATCGATACTGATTGCCGCGCGTTTCAGCCACTTCGAATATAACTGTATCCAGAGTTAGTCAAATACCATCTAAGGTTTTGTGCGTTGGTGTTCGCAATGCTAGTGTGTCGAATTAGTTTACGCCGCGCGTTTACGCAGACACTTAACAGCAGCGTTATGACGCTGAAAAGCTGTTTTCCAGGCTGTAGAAACTTGGCCGCACAATGCGTGAAAAATGTGCGCGAAGCGGAAGCTCCGCAATACATTTTTTTTATCGTAATCGGTTGTCTAAAAATGTCTTGTCATTCTATGGAGTGCTATGAGTGTCGAGGTGCTTAACAACATCGCTCGAAGATTTTTCTCAGTAAAATTAAATCCTTAGTTTTCAGTATCTTGCACCATAGTGCCGGTTGGCATACTTATTGTTTGTAAACCCCTGAATTTTCGTAAATGAAATGCCATTGTGTGGCAAAGGATACTGACGATGAAAATACCATGGGTAAAAACACTGGCCGGCATGCTATTGGCGCTGCCAATGATGGCGCACGCAACCACGATCTCCTGGGATTCAGGCAATGCCAATTACATTGGCCTCGCGGATTCAACCACCGGCGCCGCAGCCTGCTCAGCTGGCGACCTGTGCGCAATGACGCAAACCTGGGATCTGGGTGGTGGCTTGTCCGTAACTGTTTCGGCTTACGATAGCTTTTCGGCTAGGCCCTACAACAGCACTGCCGACGATGCGCCCCTATACGTGTGGCACGATGCCAACCCCGCCGTGGGCGGTTTGGGCAGTGCCGCCGGTGAAGACTTAAGCAATTCCGGCGCCGATAATAATTCCGGTGGCGAGTCCCTGCACCTAAGTTTTTCCAGTGCAGTCAGCATTGATTCGCTCTTTTTCAATGGCAATCACACCGGTTTCACGGGCTATACCTTCCTGTTTTACGGCATGGGTGCGGCAACCTATTCCATGGATGACGTGTATAACGACGGCACCATCGCCTTGGGTGGTTTAAGCCTTACCGACCTTTGGATTGAACCCGACTGGAGCTACCTACCCACCGACGAATGGTACCTATCTGGCCTGAGCTACAATGTACCGGAGCCCATCTCGTTAATCTTACTGATGATGGGGCTGTTAGGATTGGCTTGGCGCCGCCAGTAGTCTCACCTGTGACAGCGGCCCGCGCGCCGCTGGTTCGTTCAGACTGAGTTTAAGCTGCTGATGGCACAGTCGATTTTAAAACAGAATCGGGGCTGCAATGGCAGCCCCGATTCTTTTGCGAGTAAGCTATTCGGTTAGAAAGTGTATGCGGCGCCGAGTGAGTAAAAATCCAGGTCGGCGTCATCCATCTTGATGCGCTCGTACTCCGCGCGAATTTGTACGGCATCCAATTGAAATTTCGCGCCGATACCGTAGGCGGGATCGGAACCCGAGGTCGATCCAGAAAAGAAATCACTTCTGAATTTTGTCTTCCAATCGCTCACACCGGCCTTGGCAAACAAACCTACAGGGCCAAGGTCTAAGCCGCCCACCAAGTGTGCTTGCAGTGCCGTGTTAGAAAACTGGATGGGCTCCCCCAATATATTGCCATTGAGCGTGCCATAGTCCACATAGCTGCCTTCGATGGCCAAGTTTACCATGGGTAACAGGCCGAAATTGTAACCGCCGAATACCTTGTAGCCGGTGTCGCTATCGTCCACTTTGCCGTCGGCATCGCTGTAGGATAGCTGTGCACTACCCACAGAGCCGCCCACATAAAAGCCGCTCTCGCTGCCGGCAAGTGCGCCCTGGGCGAAGCTGGAAGCGATCAGTGAGGCGGCGATGAATGTTGTCTTATTCATGTATCTATCCTTTGGGATGTGTGAAGGTGGTGCAGTTATAGCGCTTTGAATCTGAACCCAACCTTAATGGCTGTGATATTGCTGCAAGGAAAACGATTTAAATGCGAAGTTATTCCCTCGGCGGCCGCCTGCGCTGTCGCAGGTGCAACTGGGGGGCAATTACAGTGGCGCCGCCGTATCTGGCTGCTGGTCGCCGATATCACTCGCTTGGTCGTGAGATCAGACCGCCGAGCGGGCAGTGCCAGCGGCCTAGCCATGGATGTTGAGGTCAAAATGCTCTACATTGCGTCTCGAAGTCGATATAAAACCAATAACTGTGTGAGGTACTTATGACCATGACGCGCACTCTAATTTCCGCCGTGATCGCCGCAGCGATACTGGGCGGTTGCGATGCAAAACAATCCAATACCACTGCAAATGTGCCACCCGCGGCGCAGGCCCAGGTGGGCAGTGAAGTGGCTGAGCAGGAAACCCTGCGGCTGAACAAGTGGCTAGACGCTCAATACGAAGAGCAGCTGCAATTCAGTCCTATTCAATTGAGTTTCCTTGGCAGAAAAGATCTGTACGATCAAATTGACGACTTTTCTGAAGAGGCGCACACGCGACAAATGGCCTGGAAAAAGGCTAGCGTCGAAAAAATGCAGGCTGAGTTTGACCGTGCCAAGCTATCGAATGAAGGTAAAAGCTCCTATGACCTTTGGTTATTTGAATACCAGCAGGATCTAGATGCTGAGCGCTTTTTGCGCCATCGCTACATTTTTGAACAGATGGGCGGCGCCCAATCGCAACTGCCAAACTTCCTAATGAATTTTCACAAGGTTGAAACAGTCTCGGATATGGAGGCTTATATTGCGCGTATTGGCGGCATAGCGCAGGGCATCGACCAGCTACTGGCGCACGCCAAGGCCAGCGCAGAAATGAATATTCGCCCGCCGCGTTTTGCCACCGAGGGGGCTATCGATCAGGCCACAAAGCTGGTTACCGGTGTGCCCTTTACCGATGCCGACACCGATGCGCCACTTTGGGCCAATGCCAAGGCAAAGGTGGCGGACCTGTTAGAGGCGGGGACCATTACCGAGGAGCAGGCTGCAAGCCTTAAGGCCGACGCAAAAACCGCACTGCTCAAGAAATTTGGGCCCAGCTACAACACCTTGATTAGCTGGTTAAAGGCCGATATTAACAATGCGCCCGAGCAGCCCCACGGCGCCAGCAGCCTGCCCGATGGCGCTGCCTACTACCAAATGCGCCTCACGCACACCACCACCACGCCGATGACTGCCGAGGAGATTCATCAGCTAGGCCTGGCGGAAGTGGCGCGTATTCGCGAAGAAATGGAAGCTATTAAAAGCGAGATGAAGTTTGAAGGCGACCTGCAGGCCTTCTTCAAATTCTTGCGCGAAGACCCGCAGTTTTTTTACCCCAATACCGACGAGGGCCGGCAGGCGTACCTGGATGATTCCACCGCGCACTTGGATGCCATTGAATCTAAGTTACCCGAGTACTTTGGCATTCTGCCAAAGGCAAAATTGGTGGTTAAGCGCGTAGAAGCGTTCCGCGAACAGCCCGGCGGCGCACAGCACTACTACCCAGGCACGCCCGATGGCTCGCGCCCCGGTGTTTACTACGCACACCTGGCCGACATGAACGCCTACTCTATCGCAGATATGGAAACCGTGGCCTACCACGAGGGCAACCCCGGGCATCACATGCAGATTTCCATCGCCCAAGAGCGCACCGACATCCCGCAGTTTAGAACCCAGGCCGGATTTACAGTGTACTCAGAGGGTTGGGCGCTGTATTCGGAAAAGCTCGCTAAAGAAATGGGAGCCTTTGAAGATCCCTACAAGCTGTTCGGTCACTTAACCGCCGAAATGTGGCGTGCCATCCGCTTGGTGGTAGACACAGGCCTGCACGCCAAAGGCTGGACCGAAGAGCAGGCCGTGGCCTACTTCCTGGAAAATTCCGCCATACCCGAAACCGCAGTGCGCTCTGAAGTGCGCCGCTACATCGTCTGGCCGGGCCAAGCTACGGCTTACAAAATCGGCATGATGAAAATTCAGGAGTTGCGCAAGCAAGCGGAAACCGAACTGGGCGATAAATTCGACATTCGCGGTTTTCACGACACCATTCTTGGTGGTGGTGCACTGCCAGTGCCGATTCTGGAGCGTCGGGTGCAGGAGTGGATAAAGTCTCAAGTATAGTAAAATTGGCGTAAGTCTAAATTATCGCCGTCGGCATTTATGTCACGGCGATAGTTTTCCGGGCGTAAACAATAACTCACCGATGTAAACAGTGTTCAGCCCTTTTTTATTCGCTATTTAAAATAACTATTCCGATTTTATTCGGCGTCAATCCGAATAATTTGGAGGGGTCGTAATTTGGAGGGGTCGTATGAAATACCGAACTCTAATTTTTATGGCTATTTTTGTCTAATGGCGAATTCAAATTGCAATGCGGAATATTGGAAATCGCTGGGACGCTAGCAAGAAGCCAGCTATCAATTGTTAAAGCAAGGCTTGGATAGCGGTTGGGTCGTTTTTTATGGGGAGTCTATTGCCGACCAATGGGTTTCACATTTTGGCACTTGTTTCCTGAAAAGCCCTATGTCGGTCGTGGCGTGGGCGGTCAAACAACAGCGAAACTGCCGGTTCGCTTTCGCCAAGCTGTTTTCAACTTAGACCCTCAACTATAGAGATCCTTGCTGGAATAAATGATATATCGGGAAATTTAGGGGCGGTAAGTCAAAAGATGATTCAAGGCAATTCAAAGACCATGGTTGAATTGGCGAAGTGCCATGATATTTATGTTGTTCTATCCTCTGTCTTGCCGCTCAAATCTTACTCTTGGCGGCCAGGTTATAAACCGACGAAAAAACGCCGAGTTTAATGACTGGCTACGCAAGTGCGCAGTAAAGAACTATTTGATCTATGTTGATTACTACTCAAAATGATTGATGAAGAGCTTGATGTGAAGGAGGGGTTGTCATCGGATGGTGTGCATCCGAATTTCACTGGATAAAGGGTTATGGCAGCAGTGGTGGGGCGGGTGCTGGCGAGCACATCGAAAAACAAATTAATAGTATACTTAAATGTGTGAAAATTGTGTCTTGTTGTTTATGCTCTAGGCGTTTTTGGTACACACTATTGAAGTATTGCTTAGTTCATCGCTACTGAAAAATAGTCCGCTAGAGATTTAGATAACTCCCGCTAATTTTTATAGGCGCTGTGCCGATGAGGACAAGTGCCCAGGGGCTTGCCTTCTGTGATGTGTTGCCCTAAATCCATTGTCGCTGAAGAGTGCTCTTCAATGTGGCTGGGTCATTGAGGGAATTTGGTTGGTGCGGCGGGCATGATGAGCAGAGCAATTAGGGAGGCGTTGCTGATACAAGTTGTATGCTGGGTGAGCTATTGATTGAATTAAATAACTGGGGGGTGGCCTTAGGTCTGAAAGTTCAGGCCTAAGGATGCGTAGAAGTGGTTTTCTTAAAAGAGTTTCTGCAGGTGAGTAGGTTTAAATATCACTGCAGTGGTTGCAAGGCTGATGACATTGTAGGTATCAAGAGTTTGGCAGGCCTACGTGCATTATTCCATCATTGTAGTCTATTGTAATCACGAAATGTTTGAATATATCGTATCCAATTACCCCATTTATCTTTCGGCCCTTAAATCTATTCATGGTGTTTAGGTCTTGTTGTTTAACATTTAATCCATGTTCTGATACCAATACAGATACATTTTCAAGCTCAAATGAGCCGAATTGAAAGTTGTTAAATTTGAAATGTGCTAGTTCCTTTTCTTTGAATATACCCTTTGCGAGGAGCTTTGGAGTCTCCTTATCTTCGGTCAATTCAATACTGCTGGCTAATGTATCACTCAAGAGTAGGCCACCAGTGAAACCCGTATCCAGTAACATCCACGCGCTCTTATCGTCTCCAAACTCAATGTTTGCGATAAGATAACCAGTGGTTCGATCTCGCTCCGTTCTAATGTTTTTGTATTTTGCCAAATCGAAATCATTGCGCTCAATTAGTCTCATGCGCTGATTTGGATAATCGAACTGCACGATAAACTGTTCGAAGAAAGTTGAGCCCAATGCGATATCGTACTTTGAATCGGATACTGAGACCATGCGATCCAGTTCTAAATTGCCGCCGAAAATTTCTGCGGGAATATTATTGTAGGTTGTGCGAACATCCTTGCCAAAGGCGCCCTGGAGTGTTACTCGCGGCCCCTTGTGGGGTTTAATGTTATTGCGTTCAAGAAACTCTTCGCTAATTGTGCTTGCTGTGGCGCCAGTATCGAGCAACGCCCGAGCGGGTAGATCATAGAGTTTTACGGGGATTGCAATGTGTCCGTTATCCAAAGATATTGGCGTCCAGGCCGATGTGGCTGAAAAGGCGCTGGAGCAGATAACATAAGTAAAGAGTGCAATCCATTTGCTCAGATGTAGCATGATTTTAAGTCCGTCTATTGCGTTAAAAAATGGACGCGAAGTTTAGCTGCTAAAGGGTTGGTATGGGAGTCGAGGCTTGCTGAAGGCTTTGGGTTCCGGGATGGCGTGAATAGGGAAATAAAAGGCGGTAGGAAAGCGAGCGCTGTGGCGCCGACGTATCGGACATCCCACGTCTGGGTTTAGTTGTGCAAATCTTGTGGCTCGCGAGTAGGCCGGTAGAATAGGCATTGGCCTATTGTGCGTTGTTATGATTTTTACATCGCCAGTCCTATACCGCCTACGACGCCTTTGGCAACCTCACCGATGTGCAGGTAGAAATCCCCAGCGCCACCACTGCACTGGCCACTGAGCACTTCATCTACGATGACCTGCACCGCCTCCCCGACAGCCAGCGCAGCAATGGCGTGGCGATCAGCTACGATCACGACGCCGTGGGTAACCTGTTGTACAAAGCCGACTACGCCAGCCAATACCACTACACCGGGGTTAAGCCCAATGCCTCCGCGCAGGTGGACCTGATTGGCGGCGGTAGCGTGACCTTTGGCTACGACAACAAGGGCAACCGCACCCATGAAAACGGTGTGCAAACCCTGCGCTACAACGCCTTCAACAAGCCCACCCAAATTACCCGGCAGGGCGCGTCGGTGGCCTTCTTCTACGGCGCCGATCAAATGCGCTACAAACAGGTGGCCGGTGATAAAACCACCCTGTATATCGACAAGCTGTTCGAGCAAACTAGCCGCAGCAGTGGCACAGAGTACCGCTTATTCCTGGGCGACTTTGCGGTGCTCACCAGCCGCGCCAATAATGCCGGCGAGGTGCGCCACGACATCGCCTTCACCCACCGGGATCGGCTGGGCTCGGCGGTGGCGCTTACCAATGAGTTGGGCGTATTGCAGGAAACCCGCAGCTTCGACCCCTTCGGCAAACCCCGCGCCGGCGATCTAGAAGACCTGCTGGCGGCGGTGATCAACAGCAGTTGGACCACCCTTGGCTTTACCGATCACGAGCACCTGGACGACGTACAGCTGATTCACATGAACGGCCGGGTGTATGATTACCACCTGGGCCGATTCCTGAGCGTAGACCCGATCATTCAATCGCCGGGCAACTCGCAATCGCTGAACCCCTACAGCTATATTATGAACAACCCGCTGAGTGGGACGGATCCGAGTGGGTATTCCTCGCAAAGCGAGGATAAGGGACGGGTTAATCGTACCACCTGTGCCGGCTCGTACATTGCCAGAACCTGCTCGCGTGGCGCCGGCCCGGGCATGCGGTTCCAGATGGGGAGTTCTAGCAATGGCGCGGCCACTGGCCCCAGTGATGGGGTGCAGGGGGTTGAGAGTTCGGCGGCGGATATTGGGACTGGTATGGGGAGGGGTGGGTCAAATAACTTGAATGTACCTAGCCCGGATATTGATACGGATAATCATTTTGGTGTGAATAATCCAGACATAGCATCTAATCAGACTAGGTCAGTTGGGGATATTGAGGAGTTAGGTGCTCATAAAAGTGATGGCAGTGCACAAAAGGGGCATGTTCCGGAATGTATGGGTGGATGCCATGGAATTCCTGGCCGTGGTGAGTATACCCCTCTAACCGAGGATCAGAATGCGAATTTGGTGAGCGCAACATTATCCTCACTTGGGGCTGGCTTTAGTTCACCTGGTTGCTTGGCTGGAGGTGCCGGCTGTGGCATTACGGCGGTTCTAGCTGCTGACGCTGCAAGACAGTTTGCTACTTTGACGAACGGTATAGACCCAGTCGTTAGTTTTTCGTTAAGAAACGGCCAGTCATTACGGCAAGCTGAGAGCACAGCTGCCGGGCTTAATATTTTGACAGGCGTTTTCTCATTAGGTGCCTCGTATAAAGCAATTCTTCAAAATTCATATTCTTTGACAAGCGCAGGTGCCTTGGGTGCAATATCCACTGACACTCTTGGCTCTGCAAATACACTCATCCAGTTGGAATCATCATTTAAAGTACCCAAATGAATAGAATAGTCCTTACTTTTTTAGTTGTTATCTGGGTAGCTGTTTCAGCATTGCTGGTGAATGTCAGTAATCATCAACCTTTGTTAGCAAAAAATCTACTTTCAAAGGCCGGAGCTATAGTTTCTGCTGAATGTGTGGCTCTACGCTCGGGGGCAGGACTTAAATTCCGAGCTAAATACACAGGTACAGAACAGGTAGAGGATGATTATATATCTTTGCCAACACATGTTTGCGAAAAAGCCATGTCGCTTATTAATTCGGATAGTCTAATTACAATTAAGTATATTGATAATTATTATCTTGGTGTTTCTATTGATGGATATGAACTACTTAACGTCTCTGAGGAAATTAAAAAATCGAATAATAATTCTGGGTTAAGCATATTTGTTCTAGTGCTTGGATTGATCTTTTCATTTGTAACCTATTTCAAATTTAAGACTAGATCTCGGCTCTAATGAAAAGTTAATGGGACATATATGGACGCTCCCCGTTAGTCAAGCAATAGCAATCTTTGGCTTCAATGATGAAACCTTATTGTTAACCTTTTCTGCCCCATGCTGATTACGCAGAAGTTAAAGTCGGCGGTTGCACTGACATATATCCGGCGTCGCTGATAGGGGTGAATGGATTCGCCCCGCAGTTAATGGGGTGAGTTAATGGGACACCCACGATAATAACAGGAGTTAATGGAAAGCAGTTAATGGGACACCCACGATAATAAAGCAGCAGTTAATGGGACACCCACGATAATAAAGCAGACTGCAATTTTCTTAAGTTCTACATCGTCGATAGGAATAAAAGTGAGGTAGGGTCTATCAATAAGATTTTAAACGCCAAAATCGGTGATTAAGGCATTAGTATGCCCTGCCTTTGGCAGTTAAAGAAATTAACAGTAGATATGGGTGGATTAACTCAATAGCTGGCAGCTACCTAGCCCTGGCGTACGTTGATAACCTAATTTCTGACAGGCTTGCTTGAGCTTATACGCGCCGCCCACCAATCCTTTAAACCGGCTTTTAAATTGCGTGGCGCTGTAGAGCCAATGCTTTGGATCTATAGCGAGCCGCTCCAGTATGGGCGGCAACTCCGCCGCGATGGCCCCGCGTTTGTTAGCGCGCACTTGTTTGCCCGTCCAATCCAGTAGCTCTAAATAATCTGTCAACCGAAAGGGCAGCCCGGCGGGCATGTCTTGCCTGGGGTTGCCGGCAAAGGGTCTAAGCGGGCTGGCCTGTTGCTGAGTGTGGTTGGGGTTGTGGGCGCGTTTAGCTTTGTGAATGCGTCGCTGAGCGCTGGTGTAGTCGGACTCCTCTTGTGTTTTCGCCATCTTGGCGGGAATAGGGTTGAGGTCTACATAGGCCATGCAGGCGGCCAGCGCTTTTTCATCCAGCAGAGCTTGGGATTTAAAGCGGCCCTCCCAAAATCGCCCGGTCCACTGGTCTTCTGCATTGGCCTCGCGGGCAATGGGCGCGTTGATCTGCCGCATAAACCAACTGATGTCCGCCAATCGGTTGCGCCAGATTGATACGCAAGTGTCTAATGCCTCTTGCTCAGCGCGCGTAAGCCGTTCACCTTTCATAAATCGCTGGCTAAAAAGGTTGCCTTTAAACAGCTGGTGCCAGCGCTGGATAACCTCGCCTGTAGTCCAGGCTTCAGATTGTGCTGTATCAATTTCCAATACCAGATGGTAGTGATTGGACATGACGGCATAGGCACAGACGTGAATGGCAAAAATGTTGGGCAGGGCCAAGATCTTGTCTGCTATCCATTGCCGTCGGTGTTCGAAATTGTTGCCCTGTGCGTCACGCCCGCACAGAAAGCTGCGGCGGACGCAGCGCGAGACAATGTGGTAGTAGAGAGTTGTGTCAGCATCAATGAGCTGTTTGCGCGGCTTTGTCATCCTTGATCACCGGTTAAGATTTTTTGTTTTATACACGGAATCTGGCGTGTCGCCTACGGTTGATAAGTATGGATTGTGTTTATCTGTTGGTTACATTTTCTTAGGGTGGCTGTCCCTATTATTCATCTACGATGACCTGCACCGCCTCCCCGACAGCCAGCGCAGCAATGGCGTGGCGATCAGCTACGATCACGACGCCGTGGGTAACCTGCTGTACAAAGCCGACTACGCCAGCCAATACCACTACACCGGGGTTAAGCCCAATGCCGCCTCGCAGGTGGACCTGATTGGCGGCGGTAGCGTGACCATTGGCTACGACAACAAGGGCAACCGCACCCACGAAAACGGCGTGCAAA
>NZ_JBTUOC010000053.1:0-31957 GCF_058345725.1 Simiduia sp.
GGCATATTGAGGACACCTCAATGTCTGATGCATTTACTATTAACGCTGAGAAGCGGGACGTAGAAGGGAAAGGTGCGAGCCGCCGCCTTCGTCGTCTCGACGCTAAAGTTCCCGCCATTGTTTACGGCGGTAAGTCTAAGCCGCAGAACATACAGATCGATCACAAAGATCTGGTTCATCACCTGGAAAACGAAGCCTTTTATTCACACATCATTTCACTGGTTGTGGACGGCAAGGCCGAAGACGTTATCCTGAAAGATCTGCAGCGCCATCCAGCCAAGCCTGTTGTATTGCACGCTGACTTCCAGCGCGTAGTTCGTGGCCAGAAGATGCACGTGCGCGTACCTTTGCACTTCATCAATGAAGCTAGCTCCAAAGGCGTTAAGCAGGGCGGCGGCATTGTGTCGCACCTGATGACCGATCTGGAAATCAACGTATTGCCAAAAGATCTGCCAGAGTTCATTGAAGTGGATGTGGCGGAGCTGGGCTTGGGCGAAAGCTTGCACATTTCTGATCTGACTCTGCCGAAGGGCGTCGAGTCAATTGCGCTGTCACACGGTGCTGATCACGACCTGCCCGTAGTGAGCATCATCAAGCCGCGCGGTATGACCACTGAAGATACCTCTGCTGAAGGCGAAGACGCTGCCGACGCTGAATAATTTGTTGGCTGCCTGAACTCGGCCCCTGCACTATGAGTGATCCAGTTAAGTTAATTATTGGCCTTGGAAACCCAGGCCAAGAATATGACCGGACGCGCCATAATGCCGGGGCCGATTTCGTTTTTGAGCTGGCTCGCCAGCACAATGTGACGCTGACGCCCGATAGCAAGTTGTTCGGCCTTAGTGGTCGTGCCCTCATAGGTCGGCAGGATGTCAGGTTACTGGTTCCCACTACCTTCATGAATCGCAGCGGCCAGTCGGTTGGCGCGTTGGCAAACTTCTTCAAGATTTCCCCCGAGCAGATGTTGGTGGCACACGACGAGTTAGACCTGGCGCCCGGTGTGGCCCGGCTGAAAGTAGGTGGCGGCCACGGTGGTCACAACGGATTGCGCGACATTATCGGCGCACTCGCCAATAGCAAAAATTTTATTCGCCTGAGAATTGGCATTGGACACCCTGGCCACGCGAGTCAGGTTTCCGGTTATGTTCTCAAGCGCGCACCGCAGGCTGAACAGCAACTAATAGATGATGCTATTTACGACAGCTTGCGCGAAATCAATTCCATCGTGAGTGGCGATTTAGAAGCGGCTATGCGCTCGCTGCACACGCGTAAATAAGACGCCCCAAGGAGTCAGTTATGGGTTTTAATTGTGGCATTGTCGGCCTCCCCAACGTGGGTAAGTCCACCCTGTTCAACGCCCTGACAAAAGCGGGCATCGACGCGGAAAACTTTCCTTTTTGCACTATCGAGCCGAATGCGGGCGTGGTGCCGGTACCCGATCCGCGCCAAGATAAGTTGGCTGCCATCGTCAAGCCCGAGCGCGTAGTGCCAACCACTATGGAGTTCATTGACATCGCCGGTATTGTGGCGGGCGCCTCTAAAGGTGAAGGGTTAGGTAACAAGTTCCTGGCCAATATCCGTGAAACCGACGCTATTGCACACGTCGTACGCTGCTTTGACAACGACAACGTGATCCACGTAGCCAACAAAGTAGATCCTGCAGCGGATATCGATGTGATCAATACCGAGCTGGCTCTGGCTGATTTGGATACAGTTGAGCGAGCCATTCAGCGTTACACCAAGGCTGCCAAAGGTCAGGATAAAGAGGCAATTGCCAAGAAGGCGTTGTTAGAGAAAATTTTGCCGCATCTCAATGAGGCGAAACCTTTGCGCTCGTTTGGACTGGATGCGGAGGATATGGCGCAGCTGAAGGAATTGAACCTGCTCACCGTAAAACCCACCATGTATATCGCCAACGTGGACGAAGATGGTTTTGAGGACAATCCGCTATTGGCGCAGGTGCGTTCCATCGCCGAGGCGGAAGGGGCGGTTGTCGTGCCTATTTGCAACAAGCTTGAAGCCGAAATTGCCGAGTTGGAAGATGACGAAAAGGCCGAGTTCCTGGCCGATCTAGGTATGGACGAGCCAGGGTTGAATCGCGTCATTCGCGCTGGCTATAAGCTGCTTAACTTGCACACCTATTTCACGGCCGGTGTTAAAGAGGTTCGCGCGTGGACTATTCCCGTGGGCGCCACCGCTCCCCAGGCTGCCGGTGTGATTCATACGGATTTTGAAAAAGGTTTTATTCGCGCGGAAACCATCGCCTACGACGACTTTATCGAGTACAACGGCGAACAGGGAGCTAAGAATGCCGGTAAATCGCGCAAGGAAGGCAAAGACTATGTGGTTAAAGATGGCGATGTGCTGCATTTCCTCTTTAATGTCTAAGCGGACCTAGTTGCCAGCTACATCAAGGGGCCAGAGGCCCCTTTTTTATTGGTTGAATAATAACTAAAAGCTGCCCGCCACCTTGACGCTGCCAGTGGCGCTCGCGGCCTGTATATAGCCTATAGTGTTTGGGTTGTCGGCCACCAGCTTAATAACATCAGCATCGTTTCCCACTTCCTTCGGCGGCCGGCCTTGACCAGTAAACAGGAGCTTAGACCAATAAGCTTTAAGCTGGCTGGGCGACTTATTCAGCACATTTTGCGCAAAGGCGATACCGGTTGCGCTGTCTTCTGGCTGGTTAATGGGAATGGCGGTGGAACCATCGGGAAAGGATTTAGACTTGCCTAAAAAAATGTGCGAAACACTGGTTGCATCTAGGGCGTTGCCGTTGCTCGGGTGTACTATGACGACTATTTCTGCGCGGCACAATTGACTCGCAAATAGAACCAGGCCTGCAAGTATGATGGATTTCATGGTCAGGCTCCTTAGAAAACGATATCAATTCCAAATGTGAGGTTTTTGCTGTCGCCAGCGACGGCTAGATCGAAGGAATTATCTTTCACCTCGTCATACTGCAACTTGAAGGCAGCCGACGAGTGGAAATCCCAGCGCAAGCCCACAAAGGTGGTGTTGTGATCTTCAAGGTCGCCATCGCCCTTTTCTTCAAACGTCGAATAACCGACGAAAGGGGTAACACTGTCGATGCGATAGCCGAGCGTCAGCATGGCGGTGTCCAGGTTGCCACCCAAGTCGAGCCGATTGAGCTCGCTCAAAAAGAAGAAGGAGCCAAAGTCGCCATTGATGCTAGCGCCGTAGAATTTTCCTTCGCGCTCATCTTTGCCATCCCACAGCTCGGGTACGCCGCTACGAAAGCGCTTGTTGGTGTAGCGCATATGGGTAAAGCGTAGCTCCAGCCAATCGCGGCTTAAATTAATGACACCGCCCAGGATATCCTCCCAGATTTCGCGTGTGGGCTCTAAGAAAAAGAATTCGCTGAGCAGTCGATTATCTTTGCTGTCTTCGCGTCCGGCGTAGGCGTTAGCCGCAAAGGCCCATTCGCCCCAGGTGTTTCGGTAGGTCACGTTGGCACCTGTGTAATTAAAAATTTGCCATGTGTAGGTGTCGGCCGGTGGGCGCATCCACACATAGGCATAGCCAACGTCGTAAAAATCCGAATAGTAGAACAGCGGCAACCGCTTTTTGCCCGCCTGTAGCGTCCAATTATCGTTAAGGTCATAGGATAGATACGCCCACTCAAGACGCGCGTTATAGTCTTCTGCGCCGCGGCCCACAATCTGTGCTGTTGCCGTTAGACCGTTAGAAAGGTTGCCGTTGGCCTGAATGCCAATGAGTGATTCTGGGGCAAAGGACCAGTCTTCGTCGTAGCTCGAAACGATAGGGTAGTCAGCTAAAAAAGTGGGTGGTACATCGTACTGGGGAACACCGGAACCGTTGAGTACCTTGCCCGCGTTGATACTGGCAAATCCGGAAAAGTTAATTTCGGCGTGCGAAGGGGCGGCTCCGATACATATCAAGGCACTGGCTAGCAGTGGCATTCCAACTGACTTCATAATTAACCTCGTGCACTCTTGGCTAGATATGTTCTAACGGTAGAAGAAAATCGGTGAGGCGCCAGGGCAGCTGCCTGAATCTTTCAGCTTTTTGGTTATTATGAAATTTTTTTTAATAGTGCTTTTTAAAGGGCGAGAAGATGAGGCGGTGCCAGCGCAGTTATGCCGGCAACCGTCTAGAGGGAGAGGTTGTCGTTAAGCGACCTGTGTACCGGGCCGCGGTACTAACAGCGCCAACAGCGGGAGGTTAAGTAGCAGGTAGACCCCAAACAGCCACGCATTGAGCGAGCCACCTGGCAGAAAGGGAAAGAGGAGAGCGAAGCCCAGTAGTGAGAGGCCTAGCCGCAATAACTCCCAGCCATAGTGGCCGCCATCGAGTAGGTGCCCTGCACTAATCAGAGGCAGCGAAACAAAAAGCCAGCCCGCCAGCAAGATCCATAGTTCTGTCTCCTTGGCGAAACTAAAAATAAAGCTAAAACCTAAAACAAAACCGGCTATGAATTGAATGAGGGCGTAAATTTGTGTGCCTTTGTCGATCGCTGGATTGTATTTTTGAAAGTTATCCAAATCAGACTTCGCGATAGGTAGGCGCGCCTCCATGTCTGCGGGGCGCCAACCTGTCGGCATAAACCAAATGCGCAATTTGTCGCTTAGGCGCTGACAGTGAATGGCATCGCGCAATAGGTACCACCACACTTGCAGATTGGCTTTGAGGGGATTCATAGTGTTCAGTGGTCGGCTGACGCCATAGATAATTGGCGTATCGGCACGCTCCTCCCGGAAAGTATTAAACAACTTATCCCATACAATAAGAAAGCCGCCGTAATTGCGGTCCCAGTACAACGGGTTCTGCGCGTGGTGCACGCGATGGTGGGAGGGTGTCACAAACCACTTTTCCATCCAGCCCAGTCGGTCAATGTGTTGGGTGTGCACCCAGAATTGATACACCAGATTGAGGCCCGCACTGGCGACGATAATATCCGCCGGGATACCAGTCATGTACAGCGGAATGGCAAAAATCCAATCAAACACGCCGCCACTGGTTTGGCGTAGCGCGGTAGTCAGGTTGTAGTCTTCGCTTTGGTGGTGCACGACATGACCGGCCCAAAGGCAATTTATTTCATGATTGAGGCGGTGATTCCAGTAGTAGGTTAGGTCGTAACCGATAAAGGCCACCAGCCACGCCAGCCAAAGATTATTCTGCCAAAAATGATCGCTGGCGGTAGGCAGGTATGTCGTTAGCAGGTAGGTGCCTAAGGCGAACACCACCAGGCGGTGAGTGCGTGAAATAACGCCCAGCGACATGCTGGCAATGGCGTCGTTGAGGCGGTAGTAACCCGTACCTCGCTTTTTATCTACCCACAACTCCCAGCCGATAAGCACTAGGTATAGGGGGGCGGCGAGCACGGTGATCAATTCGGCCATAGTCTTGCTCTCGTGTTGCGTCCAATGTCATGGCATTGGAATTGTTATCGTTGTGTTAGATATGACGTAGACAAAAAAGGGCACGCTAAAGCGCACCCTTTTTTGTGTTTCAAAACGCAGTTACAACATTAAAAGTTGTAGCGCGCCTGGATACCGTACATGCGTGGCAGCCCGCGGGTAGCAACGGGTGAGCCAAGACCGTCACCGGTACCACCGATGTCCCACAGGTACTCTTCGTCGGTCAGGTTGTTAGCATACAAGGCGATGGACCAATCGCCGGCGCCGTTTTCCAAAGTGGCGCGTGCATTGATTACGTTAAAGGCATCGATGGCTTGACCATCACCTACGCCGGAATTGTTAACGCGCTCGCTGGTGTAGTTGTAATCGCCGCGCAAACGCAGTGCCAAATCGTTTGCAAAGTGCACGGTGTACTCGGCCATGGCGTTAAACTTATGCTTCGGCATAGACGACAGGGGCTCGCCCTTCAAAGTGAAGCCCGGGGCATCGCCTTCAAACTGCTCGTAGCGGGTGTACTCGGTGAACACGTAACCGTAGTTCGCGCCCAACAGCAGATTTTCTGTGGCTAGGAACTGCCAGTCGAATTCAAAACCGCGGCCCATGGCATCGGCATTTTTAATGTTGTAAGTGGGGATTACACCCGCTGGGCCTGACAGCTTCAAAATCTGCAAGTTGTCGTAGTCAAACTGGTAAACAGATGCATTCAACTTCATGCGGCCGTCCATCATTTTGGACTTTACGCCCACTTCCATGTTCAACACGTCTTCTGGCTCAAAGCTTGGATCATCGCCCAAGCTATTAAAGCCACCAGCTTTGTAACCCTTGGCAATAGAACCAAACACCATCATGTCGTCGGTCATGGCGTAGTTCACCACCAAACGTGGGTCTACGGAGCTCCAGGAATCGCTCTTTTTCTCTGGATTGCCGGCTGTGCCGATTTCATCAAAGAAAATCAGACCAAACGGGATCGCTTGCGGTAAACCGGGCACTGCGCTGGTTGGTACGCTGCCCAATCCTGTCACGGTCAATGTGGGGATTAGAATATTGTTGGTGTAGTTCGATTGAATCTCGAAGTCTTTGCTGTCTTTGCTCCAGCGCAAACCCAAGGTTGCATCCAGCTTGTCGGTGAAGGAGTAAGTCACATCACCGTACACGGCGTAGCTGGTGAGCTGACGGCTGTTGTGCATGGCTTCTTGCCATGGAATTCCGCCGTTAGCTGCGTCTAGGTTGGCGACGGTGGCATTGCCAATGTCGACTGCCTCCATGCTGATGCCCGGTGGCAGCTGGCTGTTCAGTTGAGGTGCAATACCTGTGGTGAGGAAGCCTTGCATACCGCCGCCCATCATGCCTGGGTTTTGATCGACAAAGGCTGCAGGGTTTTCGACAACACCGGAAAATGCGTCAACCAGGAAGAAGGTGTCCAGGGTGATGGTGGTGGCATCCACCAGATAGGTTTGATCAATTTCGTCTTTAAAGTAGCTGGCGCCCACAAACCACTTCAGGTTTTCATCTTCGTAGTTCAGGCGGAATTCCTGGCTGAACTGCGATTGTTCTTCGATGGTGTCTGTGGTCAGGAAAAAGCGCGCTTTATCGGTACCGTCTTCTTCTTCGTTCTGGTGGAACTCGTAGCCGCGCTTGGCGGTGATAGAGGTGAAGGTGTACTCATCCATCGCGTGGCTAATGGTTAAGCTGGTGCCGCGAATGGTGCGGTCATTGTAGCCGGCATTGTCGGTGGTGTAGTTGTCGTACAGCTGGTCTTCATTTGCCGCCAGTGTGAAGCTTGAACCGATAGGGCCATCACTGTCTTCTTTGTTGTAATCGGCGCGTAGCGTGATGTCGGTGTTTTCGGTGGGCTGCCACAAAAGGGCGCCAACCAGGCCTTGGTCGTCTTCAATCCACAGGTCGTCGGCGGCAATGCCGTTGGTAGACGCGTTATTGATAAAACCATCGCGGCTGTTGATATAGCCACCCAGACGCAGGGAAACAGTGTCTGTCAGGCCGGTATTGAAGCCCAGGGCAATTTTTTGCTTATTGAAATTGCCCAGCTGCACGTCGGCATAGCCTTCTGTTTCCTGCGAGGGGGCCTTGGTGGTGATGCTAATGGCGCCGGCTGCGGCGTTGCGACCAAACAGGGTGCCCTGTGGGCCCTTCAGTACTTCTACGCGGTCGATGTCATTGAAGTTAACCAGTGCACTACCGCCGTGACCAGTGTACACGCCATCCACATACACGGCGACGGCTGGGTCTGAGCCAGAGCCGAAGTCATTGGTAGAAATACCGCGAATCGTGAAACTGGCCTGGCTGGTGTCGCCTACGTTGGTCTCTACGCCGGGGATAAAGGTGCCTAGGTCATTGACGTTTTGAGCGCCCAGCTCGCGAATGCCGTCTGCGGCAAAGGCATTAATGGTAATTGGGACATCGTCTACGGATTCGGCGCGTTTTTGCGCGGTAACGACAATTTCTTCAAGGGCAAAATTTGAGTCGTCTTGTGCTAGCGCAGGCAGCGCCAGACTTGATAATACGGTGGTTACGGCCAGGGACAATGCACTGGGCGCAAAGTGGCTAAGCGTGCTCTTTTGAGATGTCATAATCGGCTCTCTGATGGATTTGTTATTGTTAGTGTCAGTGGCAATTTCTATCGCCATCGCCACTAACATAAAGGATTACAAAAAATGGTCAATGACCTTATGAGACCTGCCAGTCACATATTCTGCATTTTTACCCACAATACGCAAATACTGTATGACAAAGCTGAGGGTTACAACCGGGGTAACGTCTTTAGGTGGCCACTGTGTAATCGGTGGGCCATTCATTTTTAGTGTGAATACCTGCGGGTGGTTCAACACACCACGCGAGGCAGAAGGGGCGAAAGTGCACAGTATTACAGGGCGGTGGCAATTGGGTTTGGCGTTGGCGCTGGTTACGGCCTTTATGTGGGGGCTGCTACCCATTGCGCTAAAGGGCGTGTTAGGCCCGATGGATGCGGTCACCATCACCTGGTTTCGCTTCTTTCTGTCGACAATACTGATTGGTACCTATATACAATTTAATGGGGGGTTCCCCTGGCGCAAGCTCCTGCAGCGGGCCATGCTTTGGCGTTTTGCCGTGGCGATTGTCTGCCTATTGGGTAATTTCCTGCTGTATTTGATGGGGCTCGACTACACCACAGCCTCGGCCTCCCAGGTCATGATCCAACTGGCCCCCATGATGATGCTGGTGCTCAGCCTGTTTCTATTTAACGAGCGCTTTTCCCTGGGCCAGGCCTTGGGAGTGCTGTTGTTTATGTTGGGCTTGGCGCTGTTTTTTAACTTGCGACTGCCCGAGCTGCTTTCGGCCCAGGGCCAATACGCCTGGGGGGTCTTTCTGATCTTTTTGGCGGCCGTGGTCTGGGCTGTGTACGGGGTTATCCAAAAACAGTTGCAAAAGCACCTGACGTCGATGGAGATCTTGTGGCTCATCTTTGCTGTGGGTGCCATCACCTTTGCTCCGGCCGCCGATTTTGGCAGCTTTGCCCGCTTAACACCCTTTGCCTGGGGGTGTTTACTGTTTGCGGGTTTAAACACTATTGTGGCTTACGGTACCTTTGCCTATGCCCTGGTGCACTGGGAGGCTAGCCGGGTGAGTGCAACCATCACGCTGGTGCCCGTGATTACCCTAATTTGCGTACAAATATTGGACGCAATGGCGCCCCAGTTTTTAGAGGCTGAACCCATGAATGGCTGGAGCTGGCTGGGTGCCTGCCTGGTGGTTGTGGGCTCAATGCTGGCCGCCTTGCTCAGAGGCCGTTAACCCACCTGAAAAGGGCAATTACTACTTGACAGGCACAAGGTGAATTGCCAAAATTCGCGCCCTCTTTGAGTGGGCCAGCTGGCCGCTTGAAAAGATATGGCTAGATAGCTCAGCTGGTTAGAGCACAGCACTCATAATGCTGGGGTCGGCGGTTCAAGTCCGCCTCTAGCTACCATATTTGAAAGGGTTAGCAGGTGAGTGCCTGCTAACCCTTTTTTATTGGTGCTACCGTGGTGCTACCCGGCTTCTTCAACCCCTGTCATCTATCGCTGACACTTTCCCGATTATTAATTGGTTCGCCCCGCAAGTTCATATAACCTGTTGGACTAAGTCTGCTACATCGGAGATGTCGGGCTTGGTCGGAGGATGGTCTATGGGTGCCAAACTTGACATAAATGGAACTTTTTCTAATCTTGTTAACTCAAAGGTTAACTATCAATGTATCTTTCTGATATAGTGCCGGCCGGCAAAGCTCGGGAGTGGCGGCTGCTGGTGGAATCCGATTGCGAGGGCGAGTCTGATTTAGCGGATAGTCTTTCCCAACTAAAAGGTGGGGAGCTATCTGGATGGTTGAAGCTATTTGAGTTGGCAGCTGAAGTGGGCCCTACAGCACTTCCCGCATCGAACAGGCATGAGGTCGATAAAGATAGAAAAATTTGGGAGTTTATCAAAGGGAATTATCGAGTCTTGTACTTCTATGATGAAGGGAAGCTCATTGTTTGCTCCCATATATTTAGAAAAAAATCTCAAAAAACGCCAGAGTCTGAGAAGAAAAAAGTTTGTAGGTTAAGGGATCGGTATTTCGAGGCTAAAGAAGAAGATAAATTAATCTTCGTGGAGTGATTGAATATGGCTAAATTTAAAGATTTGTATTCCAAGGTTAAGAATACAGCAGCATATAAGACTTCAGGAATTTTGATGGAAGTTGCTTATATGATACAAGCGGCCATGGATCATAAAGGCATGGCCAAGACAGAATTAGCGAATGAGCTCGGCTGTAGTAGGGCTTACCTTACTAAAGCGTTAAGGGGTGACAACAACTTTTCAATCTCTAGTCTTTCCAAAATGGCTAAAGCTTTAGATTGTGAATTGCATGTAGCTATGATTCCAAGGGTCGTTTATACCGAGGTTATTAAATCCGCGGAAAAATTTTATGCTCAAATGCAAGAAGAGAGAATTAATTCACTGCGTCATGAAGCTAAGAAAAAGGTAAAGCAAAAGGAAAAGGTGGTATCAATTCAGGAGTGGTTGAATAATGAATCCATCAATCTTGCAGCTTGAACATTATGCCTTTTTAAGTGTTGAGGTTCGCTGTAATCCAGTCGCTGAATTCGACCGAATCCCACAAGGCTATTCGATTGAAGATGTAAAGTTTACGTTAAAGCAGATTGAGCGAGATGAGGATGAGGATGGAGATACCACCATTATTCAGCTAAGGGTTCAGTCAAACCCTGAAAGCAAGGATAAGGAGGGGTCTCTATCAAATTTTTACGAAATCGATGTTGAAGCTATAGCGTATATTTCATTCAGTGATAGTGCTCCGGAAAGGTATAAGTCCGTAAAGGAAACGGCAGATAAAATTAAAGTGATAAATGGTGCTAATATTCTATATGGTGTTATTCGAGATCGGGTCGACTCGATAACGTCCTCTATGCTTTGGGGGCGTGTAATACTGCCGTTGGCAACTTTCGATAAGGTGGAGAAGACGGTGGATACAAGCGAGTCTGACAATTAACTATATAGTATTAGATCTAGGTCTCCTGAGTGTTTATGGCGGCTGAACTCATACAGCTGATCGTTCTAATAGTTCAGCCAAGCAGACTTTGACTTGCGGCGACTGCTTTACTTATAGTTCACCAGTTGATGGGTCTAGACCGATATTCACTCTTCCTGCTGCGAAGTTTAGCCAGAAATCTGGATATTTTTTCGCGCGTTCCGCGTAAAAGGGTATGTGTGAAAACCGCTCTTTACAGAATTGAGCTGCCCGCAGTAAATCCGGATGCGGCCCCACGCTGACCATCGCCTCCATGTACGCTTCGAAGTTTTCCTCCGCGCTCAAATTTTGCAGCGCTTTGAAGTGGTCGTTTTTCAAACAATTTATTTCTTCTTGAATAACCCGGTAATTGCTCGCGCCAGTTTGCGGGCTAATGGATCTGTGGCCCGTTTGGATTTGCAATCAGTCTCGGAGGCTTGTTGCGAAACTTTTCGACGGTTCAAATGAAGCCGTTCTAGCCCATAGCTTGAAGGCTCAGTAAGCACATGTGGTATTTCATGTGGGGCTCTAGTTTCAAATTGAGCTGAATCTAAGCATTTCTGTACAGCATTTTGTAAAGGCGTCGGTGAGCCCATGGAGAAATTTACTCTTTGTTAAGCTTGGTTACAGATTAGATTAGTTTCCCGGCCTAATCGGCCGATTCCTCTTAAAATTCTCTGCCTGCTCAAAGATCTCCTTATACACCTCATCCCTGTCCACCGGCGGATAGCCATGCTTGTGAAGCAGCAGGATCAGGTGCGCTTTGAGCGTGTCCTTGATGTCCTGGCGGTTGTACCAATCGACGTACTTTGTAATGTCATCGACTTCAGCTTTCACCTCTTTGGCAAGCGCTAGAAGCTTATCTTCGGGGTAGGTAAAGTCATACTTCACCGCCAGGGCTTTCAGAATGTCGTAGAAGGCTTTTTCTTCCAGTTCCAGGCCGAGGTCAGCGAAGGAGGCTTTTTCGCGTTTGAGGGCGTTGAGCAGGTCGATGATCTCGTCGGAGAAGTCATCCAGAACCTCGCTCACCAATACATTGTCTTCCTTGCGCTCATTATAGTTCTCAACCAGTCGCTGGAAGCGCTGGGCGAAGTCGGAGCCTTTGGCTTTGTTGACCTTTTTAAAGTCTTCAATGGCCTTTGCCAATAGCTGTTGCAGGAGTTTGATCTTGGTGTTGGGCAGTTTGATCTTTTCGATTTTGGCTAAATAATCGTCATCGAAGATGTCGGTGGGGCCGGTTTTGTCTTCGCCCAGCTTCAGGATTTCCTCCACGCCGTCAGCCTTCAGCGCCTCGGCAATCATCTCCCGCACCCTGGCGTTCATCTGGGCGGTATCCGGGGCGTTGCCGCGGGTGAGCTTGAACAGGATGCTGCGCACGGCCAAGTAAAAGTGGATCTGGTCCCGCTCGGGCTCGGTCAGGGCCTCAGACCCGCAGCAGATGTCGTAGGCGGCCTTCAGGCGCTTTACCAGGGCCATGAAGCGCTTTTCGGTCTTGTCGGTAGTCTGGGCATACTCCGCTGCGTTATTGAGGCAATTGAGCTGCGCCAGGGGCTCGCCAGTGTAGTAGGGGCGGGCGTCGAACTTGTAGAACAGCTTGTTGAGCAGATCCAGATGGTCTTTCACCACAATCACGGATTGAGCGATCTCTTCAAAGTTCTGCTGGTCGGCCTTGTTGTAGTGGGCCAGTGCCAGGTTCATCTGCTTTTTAATGCCGATGTAATCCACCACCAGCCCTTTGTCTTTGCCGGCAAACTTCCGGTTTACCCGGGAAATGGTCTGGATCAGGTTGTGGCGCTGAATGGGTTTATCGATGTAGAGGGTATCCAGAAAGGGCACATCAAAGCCGGTGAGCCACATGTCCACCACAATGGCGATTTTGAAGTTGGATTTCGGGTTTTTAAATTGCCGGTCCAACTCTTTGCGGTACTCCTGAGTGCCGAGCATGTCGTACAGGACTTTGGGATCATCCTTGCCGCGAGTCATGATCATTTTGATCCGCTCAATAGGCTTGATCTCCCGCGCTTCCGCTTCTGTCAGGGTGATGCCTTCCTCGGCGGCGCGTATCTCGTTCCACTCGGGCCTAAGTGCTACCACCTCCTGCCAGAAGGCATAGGCAATAGG
Source organism: Simiduia sp. (assembly GCF_058345725.1). NCBI lineage: Bacteria > Pseudomonadati > Pseudomonadota > Gammaproteobacteria > Cellvibrionales > Cellvibrionaceae > Simiduia > Simiduia sp. Next base: position 13,066 of record NZ_JBTUOC010000053.1, read on the forward strand.
GCGGCTGCTACACACAAACATGGCCTTGCCTTTGACGGTTGCGCCTTCACTCAGGCGGCGCTCGTAGTGGGCCACAAAATCGGCGGCCAATGCCTTGAGGCGGTCTGGGTCGCCGAGAATGGCGCCCATGTTGGCACTGGCCTTTTTGCTTTCTTCAATCTGGTGCTCGTTGGCGCCGTCCTCCGCGCACTGGGCGTAGTAGGCTTCAATTTCCTGGAGCTTTTTGTTGTCCAGAATAATTTTGGCGGCACGGCCCTCGTACACAATGCGCACGGTAATGTCGTCTTTGACCGATTCAGTCATGGTGTAGCTGTCTACCACCGGGCCGAATACATCCAGGGTGGCGTCGATGGGGGTGCCGGTAAAGCCCACGTAGGTGGCATTGGGCAGTGAGTCGTGAAGGTGCTTGGCAAAGCCAAAGGTGCGCACCACGCCCTTTTCTGTCACGCGAACCTTTTGGTCCAGGTTGGTTTGGCTGCGGTGGGCTTCATCGCTGATACAAATCACATTGGTGCGGTCGGACAGTAACTCGGTATCTTCGGTGAATTTGTGGATGGTGGTTAAAAACACACCACCGGATTGCCGGCCTTTCAGCAGCTCGCGCAAATGCGCGCGGCTCTCGACGCTTACCACGGTGTTGTCGCCAATGTAGCCTTTGGCATTGGTGAACTGGCCTGAGAGCTGGTCATCCAGATCGGTGCGATCAGTGATCAACACAATGGTGGGGCTTTCAAAGGCCAGGCTCTTCATCAGCAGCCGGGTCAGAAACAGCATGGTAAAGCTCTTGCCGCAGCCGGTGGCGCCAAAGTAGGTGCCGCCCTTGCCGTCGCCATAGGGCTTGCGGTGTCTGAGGATGTTTTCGTACAGGCGCGTCGCCGCGTAAAACTGCGGGTAGCGGCAGACAATCTTCTCCTGGCGTTTGGATACATCGGGGAAGTAAATAAAGTGTCTAATCACTTCCAGTAGGCGCTGTTTATTAAACAGCCCCCCAATCATGGTGTGGAGGGCGTTAATGCCGTCCTGCTCAATGGCCTCGCTGCCGGTGACCTTGCGCCAGGTGTAGTAGAAATCGTAGGGGGCAAACAGGGAGCCCATGCGCGAATTCACACCATCCGAAATCACACACAGGGCGTTGTATTTCATCAGCTCCGGTATATCGCGCGCATACCGGGTAGTGAGCTGTACATAGGCATCGTGAAGGGTGGCCTCGGTGCGTACCGCGCTTTTAAACTCAAATACCACCAGCGGCAGGCCGTTGATGTAGAGAATGGCATCGGGAATGCGCTTTTCGGAACCTTCGATTTCCAGCTGGTTGACCAGCCGGTAGATGTTGTTGTCGGTAGGGTTTGCAATCTCGGCCACCATGGGGAGCGCTTCGGCTTCCTTCTGATAGCTGCTGGGGGTGTCGCAATAATCGATCAGGCGGATGCATAAATCCTTCTTGCTGCGGTCCTCCCGCTTCAGTAAAAAGCCGTCCGCCACCTGCTTGTGAACCGCGCGGTTGCTGTCGTACAAGTCCAGTGAGGACAAGCGCTCAAGCCCGGTAATAACCTGCTCAACCTCAGTATCTGTAATGGCGTCGCCGGCATATTGGGTTTGCAGAAAGGTGCGCAGGTCGTCCTTCAATAAAGCGTCGGCTGGGCCTCTTTTGAGCTCGGAGCCTGGGCTATAGGGGTAGCTCTGTGCCTGGAGCAGTTCAACAATGGCCTGTTCGAGTTTTGCTTCGTTGAATGACACCTGTGATTTCCTTACCGTGTTCCTGCGATGTTACGAACTCTTGGAGTCGGGCTTGCTCTTTTTGAGTGCTTGCTCTATCCGTTTGGCCTTTTCCTGAATGCTCGCTTTTCTAGCCGCAATTTGTGCTTTTATTTGTTCAGGGGTTTGTTGATTAGTCATCATTCTTCCTGTCCTTGTGCCTGTCGATGTCTGATGGAATGGTGTGCTTTCCAGATGGTTCATCATCTGGGTTTTCTGTTGCGCGCTTTCGGGCTTCCGCGGCTTCCTGCCGACGCTTCTTGATGCGGCGCTGTATCTCTTCCATGCCCTCTTTTGTTGTTGGATCTGGAATCATAAAATCCTCCGCTGTCCTACCCGCCGGCCATGGTAAATCTCGCGCTGCCCGAACCCTTCACTTTGGTACAGTCCTTCGAGGTTGGGATCTGGGTCTAGCACCCATAATTCATCGGCACCACAAATATCCGCAAACACTGCGGCTGCAAAGGACAGAATAGGCAGCGCCCGCTGCCCAAGTGGAGTGGGCCTGATAGGCGTAGATTCAATCAGGTTCATACGCAGGCGTGAGCCTTGTTTTGAAAGCTGCCCGTAACAGAGTGCGCCAACCACGCCGCCCTTTGATAGAGCAATTTCAAACCGATTGGGCCGTCGTTGATAGAAATGGTATTCTTTGCACCACTCCCAAGAGGCCCGTTGTGGTCGCCCATTGGTTTGATGCTTCCAGCGGTCGGCCTCTTGGCATAGTTGTAGCGATATGCTGCAGACGGTAATGTCGCCAAATTCCTGCCGAGTGACGTCGTAAGTCATATCCCGCAGGGTTTGGTATTTGTCCTCTGCCTTTTGGTGGTCTGCTCTTCTTGGTATTGGGGGCATCATCTTCTCCTTGATGAAAAAGCACTGTGTGCTGCTAAAACCTGTGATTCAGCCAGTGTAGTCCCCCAATTGCACCACATTCGCTGGGCGTTTGTCAGCATGGGCGTCCAGCAGCGTGAGCATCAGTTTGTCGGGCCATATGTACTGCCCCTGTACAGAGGTTGGCCTGTGCGCCAATCTGGCGCTAACGCGGTACACAGCCAGATCGGCGAGTGCTATTTGGTCGCAGTGTAATAGGTGTTCAATTTCACCTTTCATTTGGTTCAGCGTACTTTGCACCGAGCGGTCAGTGCCCGCTGCAAGCCGAAGGGGCTGGAGCAGCTGGGCTGCGGCCGTCATTTGTGCGTCGGTGGCGCCACATTTCGGCAGCGTATTCATAAGGCCATCCACAAAGTGCCAGTGAAAGCGGGCGAAATCCGGTTTGGTTAATTGCTTCAGCAGTACCGGGAAGCGGGTTGCCTGATGAACCATCAATACGCATTGCTGCCGTTGAAGCGTGAACAAATGCCCCTGCCAGCCGCTAAGGGGGCTTGGCTCGGCATCCTGCGCTTGCAACCAATGGCTGGATTCATCCAACGGCACATGCCCCCTGGAGGATGCCGGAAACTTGGCCGCGAGTGCTTTTGTGGGGTGGAGTGTCAGCATGTGCTTTCCTATCTATCTAGGGAATGTAGGGGCAATGGGGGGGTGGCTGTAAAGCGGGGGTACCACTTACTGGCAATATAGTCTCTGCAAGGTTTAGCATCCCCGATGGTCTGTAAATGGACAACCACATCAAGGAGCGATTATGGTTACCCTCAAATTTGAGGCCCTCTGGGATAATTACCCTCATGACAAGCCTTGTAGCAACGATTTCCAAAATCAGTGCGCGATCAAGGTTGGCGCAGCGCTGGCCAAATCTGGTGCTGATACAAAACGTTTAGTGCCTGGCAAACGCCATTGTTGGCATCACGGAGTATCGGAAGGTCATGTGCTGGCTGCTGAAGAGTTAGCTGCCGGGCTGCAAAAGGTTTCCCTGCCAGGTATTGGGCGTACCTTTTCGCTTACTCCCGTGAACTATAAATCTGTTATTGCGGGGAAAACCGGTATCATCTTCTTTAAAGACTATTGGATGCGTAGCGTCGATAAAGAGGGCGCGCCCACTGGTGATCACATCGACCTTTGGAACAAGAACCGCATTACCGACTGGTCTTCCTGGCTGCAATACAGTTTGGCGTGGTGATTCCCGATGTCTGGTCAGACTTTGAAAAATCCAAGAAAATCTTGTTTTGGGAAGTCAAATAGTGAAAAAGTTACTATTTACCTTGTGTGGCGCCTTGCTGGGTGGGCTTTTGTGTGTCGCGATTGCTTGGGTAATGGGGCACTTCTTTGGGCCGCTCTACGGCAGTGAAGAAGAGTCTACGCGTAATTTTAAAATATTTCTGGGAGCCTTTTTGGTCAGCCTGCTCATTGGTAGTTATGTGGGGCCCAAACAGGGCGCAGCTGGAAGCATAAAAGATTGAGGGTGCGCAGGATTCAATAATGGGTAAAACGGTCCGTTCGTCACTTGAGCACATTCGCCTGCGCAAATGTCTTTCCAGGTACAAAGTGTTTAGCGCAATAACGGATGCGGAAATCGACAGAATCATAGATGAAGACCCAGACCTCTACCATTTAACCGATGAGGAACTGGCCCAATTTGCCCTGGTGAAGGAAAACCGCAATGACCAAGCCTAACACCACCCGCATGCCCCTGGCTGATGCCGAAAAGGCCAAGGGCAAATCTAACCTGGCCAAGTGGTTAGTCGAATAGCAAAGAGAACCGTAAAACGTAAAGCGAATGCCGCAATACAACGGCGGCTGGAATCGCAAAGGCTGAGTGACGACGCATTAAGTTTGCGCCTCGAGTAAAGATCGTGTTTTGTCGCCCGCGGGTGCCTAAACATAGATGGGTTTCAACAGATTATTGAAAGGAGTTGTAATGAAGCAAAACATGCTATGGCTCGTATTTTTGATACTGTCTGCTTGCAGCGTGGCGGAGGAGGCCTCGCTTAAGGTGCCTAGTTCAGATCAATCGCGAATGATCCACGGCAACACTCAGCTGACTGTTGAAAGGCTGTACAGCGCCTATATGAGTAAAAATCTCACCGAGCGACGGCAGGCTGAAATGTATGTGGTAGGGGTACTGGACGCTGCTGAAGGGCGCCACTGGTGTAATTATCAGCTGGTGTCACCCAGCGCCATTCAAGAGCAAGTATTCAGTGCGCTCAAACGCTCGCTGGCGGATAGCCCCACAGAGAGAGCCTCGTACGTCATTATCACCCGTCTGAATGAATTACTTCCCTGCAAGGAGCAACCGTGAAGCCATCATTTAATACACTCCAATCCAATTTCTACTCTGCCAACGAACTGAACGATAACTATGCCTCCGGCGCCGATCTGTATGCCGAGATGGGTATTAGTCACGAAGCACTCATTAAACAAAATCCGGCTTACGCGAATACCTGTGCCGCGAGAATGAGCTTGGCCTTATTGAAATCAAAGGTTAACTTTAATGGCCGCCTAACAATCAAAGACGGGCCTTTTAAGGGCAGAAAAATTGAAACAGGTGCCAAGCTGCTGGCCGACCAGCTCAAGCGTCGAGACGTATTTGGAATGCCGGAGATCTATAAACCTGATCAATTTCTAAATAAAATCTTTGGCCGCCGAGGTGTCGTGTTGTTCTGGAAAATCACCGGTTATGGTGGCGGCCACATTGATATTATCGACTCTTCTACTGCGAGTGCTGTGTGCGGCTCTAATTGCTACTACGACTCCAAAGAGATCTGGTTCTGGCCATTGCAATAGCCGGCACTGGGTACAAGGCGCGACGGGTGGGTGTGCATACCCGTTGCCCGGCCCGAACGTAAGCCCTCTACCTAAATAACCCAGTGGAGCGGTAGCGCTCTCCTACCGCCAGGTGATCAAGGCCGCCAATTGGCTTGGGTCCGTTCACCCAGGCAGTAGTAATAGGCGCGCTGGTCATGCGGGCTGCTCAATGGCCGCTTCTGCGTCTGGCAGGCGCAGCTGGCCGGACAGGAGTTTGGGGAGGAGGGTGTCGCGGAGTTTGGCCAGCTCAAAACTATTAGTCTTCTTTGATATTGAAGATTGGACAACTGGAGAGATTAACTCGTTTGCGGCCCTAAGAAGAATGGCAGGGGGGCAGGCGCAGTAGGCTTGACCCAGATGCTCTCGCTTAATGTGTCCCATTGTTACTGCCTTATCCGCTGCAATGCGCTGAAATTCCGCTAGGTGGTGTTTCGTAAAAAGATAGTAAAACCAAAGTGGAAATGATTTTGAGGTTACTTTGAATAGGTGTTGATTTAGCGCGGCTCTGCCTCCACACCAAATATCCACAACAAGTGACCCCGACCAAGAGAACACCACGTCACCCGTGTCTATAATACATTCAGGCTTTATGTTTGGGTCTGCCTTTTCTTCTCCATCAGCGAACCCCTTTTTGAGTTGGGCAATTTTTACCACCGGAAGAAAATTGGATTCATCGACAGGTCTAAATTTCTGAAGAGCAAGCCCATTCTGATATTTTGCAATCTTGTCTAGCGGTTTGACTTCCCACCCCTCCGGCACCCAGCCCAGGGTTTCGGATTCTACGAAACGGTTGGGGAAGAGGGTGGCGATGTGTTGGGGGAGGGGGGCTTGGGGGTTGGGTTGTTGGCGGTTTTGTTCGTGGTAGTGGGTGCGGCGTTGGGCGCGGGCCTGGAGCGCTTCGGGAATGGGGTTGCCGGCGGCCAGGGCGTTGTCGATGACGGGGTCAAAATCCACAAACCAGCTTTTAAACAACGCCTGCGCCATGGCTTCCAGGGTGGCGTTGGTTTGGCGGTTTAGTTCAATTTTGCTGTTTAATATGTCTAGTTGGCGAACAATTTTTTCTTGTGTGCTTCTAGGCGGGACTATGGCGGGAAGTGAGTAAAAATCTTCTCGACTGGTTGAAGGTATTGCAGACCCTGAATCCATGCTATTAATGTCGGCTAAAAGCAAAGCATAGTACGCCCATTTTAGGCTAATATTTGCGTTTGGCCTGGGTTGAATATAGAAAGCCGTGTCAATCACAAAAAACGGCTTGTCCGAATAGTGGACACCTCTGTATGCCCCCTTTCTTCCAATTATTACACTAGCAAAGCTGCAAAGTGGTTTATCGCACCAGCCTACTTGGCCATTTGTTCCGTAGACTGGGTACTCACCAGAGGCATCCTTGTAATCTCTGAGCGCTTTGCCATATTTAAGCTCAACAAGCTCACCCCAGGTGGTGCTAATCATGGGCTCCATAGAAAAATCCATATTATCTTTTTCCAAAACCAATGCTTTCTAAGTTTTTAGCTATTGAAGCATCCAGTGTTTCGGATTCAGACATTTGCTGAAACAGTATCTCGCTTAGCGCTCTCATCTTGGATTCAAAGACTTCGCCATCATCCTCTTCCACCTCGGTGCCTACGTACCGGCCGGGAGTGAGAACGTAGTCATTGGCGGCTACATCCTCAATCTTGGCGGCCTTGCAAAAGCCCGGCACATCTTCATAGTCGCCGTCTTTTGCCTCACCCCGCCACGCATGGTAAGTGCGCGTAATGGTGGCGATGTCTTCCTCGGTCAATTCCTTGTGAATCCGGCTGATCATCGAGCCCATATTGCGGGCATCAATAAACAGGGTTTCGCCCTGGCGGTTGCGGTGGTTGGATTCCGGGTGGCCGGGGATGGTTTCGGCCTTTTTATTTTTGGTGATAAACCACAGGCAGACGGGAATTTGCGTTGTGTAAAACAGCTGGCCGGGCAGGGCGATCATGCAATCGATGAGGTCGTTTTCAATGAGCTTTTTGCGGATGTCGCCTTCGCCTTTGGTGCTGGTGCTCATGGCACCGTTGGCCAGTACAAAACCGGCCACGCCGTTGGCGGACAGCTTGCTCACCATGTGCAAAATCCAGCCGTAGTTGGCGTTGCCGGTGGGCGGTACTTCGTAGCCGGCCCAGCGCGGGTCGTCGGTGAGTTCGTCGGGGCTGCGCCATTCCTTCAGGTTAAAGGGCGGGTTGGCCATGATGAAGTCGGCTTTTAAATCGGGGTGCTGGTCTTTAAAAAACGTATCGGCCGGCACCTCGCCCAGGTTGGCGCTGATGCCGCGGATGGCCAGGTTCATTTTGGCCAGCTTGTAGGTGGTGGCGGTTTGTTCCTGGCCGTAGATGGAAATGTCTTTCTTGTTGCCCTGGTGGCTTTCCACAAATTTGACCGATTGCACAAACATGCCGCCGGAGCCGCAGCAGGGGTCGTAGATTTTGCCGTGGTAGGGCTCAATCATTTCGGCGAGCAGGTTGACCACGCACTTTGGCGTATAGAACTCGCCGCCACCCTTGCCCTCGGTGGCGGCAAAGTTGCCGAGGAAGTATTCGTACACCCGGCCGACTATGTCCACCTCGCTGGCGGCGCCATCCTGTTCTTTTACAATGGTGTCGATGTTGTTAATGGAATCCAGCAGCGCCGCCAGCTTGGCTACGTCCAGCCCCAGGCGGGAGAAGTAGTTATCGGGCAGGGCGCCGCGCAGGGATTTGTTGTGCTTTTCCACCGTGTGGAGGGCGGTGTCGATTTTCACCGCAATGTCGTCCTGCTTGGCGTGCTTGAGGATAGTGCCCCAGCGGGATTCCTCGGGCAGGTAGAAGACGTTGTTCATGGTGTAAAACTCCACCATGTCCACATAGTCGCCCTGGCCCTGCTCAATCAACTCCTGCCGCCGGGCCTCAAACTTGTCGCTGATGAACTTGAGGAAGATGAGCGACAGCACCACGTGCTTGTATTCGGAGGATTCCACCGAGCCGCGCAGCTTGTCGGCGGTATCCCACAGGTTCTGTTCAAAGCTCTTGGCGGGCTTTTTCGGGGCTTTGGTTTTGGCTGGCTTGGCCATGAATGTCCTTCTGATTGATTTTTGGCCGCCCTGGTCCAGTGGTGTGTGGCCGTAGGAACGGATGTCTGAAAATTGGCTAATGGGGGATTTTGCCTGACTTGGGCGAACTTGTCCCGCTTCGGAGGGCGCTGTTTTTTGCCGATTCAATGTCTGGTTTTGTTATGGTTCCAAGGGTTACGTTGCCCTGTAGGGGAAAGTAGGTATGCGCGAATGTTTGTCGGGTTAGCTGGGCTTCTCTGGCTTGGGTGCGCTGATCCGCCGGGCCATGGTGAAAAACCGCTTCATTCTGGCCTCTTTCTGCTCAGGAGTGAAATTGCAGCGTTTGCGATCGATGCGACTGCCCCATCGCAAACCTAGCTCGCTAATGGTGGTAGGTAGTGATGTCTCACCAAAGGAGGCCGGCGTGGTGAGTTTGGAAATACCTTTGGTTCCATGCTTCAGCAGGTCAATCAGCGCTAGCTTATGTTTTGTGGGGATGTTCTTGGAAGACTTAGGTATGGACAGTGCCCCCTGCTTGCTGAACGCGTCGTTCAACAAAGCCTGTGACATCCTGCTTCCAATAACGCGCTTTACGGCCGATTTTGACGTAGGGTAAGTTGTAGCGGCCGGTACAGCGCCAGACCGCAAGAGTGCCAACGGAGACACCAAGTAAAATTCCTACTTCAGAAGGTGGCATCAGGCTCAAAAGCGAGGTTGTCTCGTTTGTTTGTGCTGCTATATTGGTCTTGGATGGGCACGTCTAATTCCAATAACAGTGGCTAAGGAGCGTTTATGTTCCTACTGTTACCGGGGGGATATTGGCAGGTGTGGCTGCAAAGTTCGCTAGAACCTAGGTGTATTGTGTAATAGTGGTGCGCCGGATTTATTGGAATTTGTCGATTATTTTCTGGTGTGCCCAGTAAAAATAAGCGACTTTAAGGGAGTGCTTCTGTTCAAAGGTACTGTTGTTCAGCGTTATGAGGGGGCGTGTGGTATAAAGCGCGCAACAGGCTTTGTCACTTCCTGTATCACCCAGTCTAAATTGGGGAAATTTGCTGATCATTTACAGCCCCATTGTGCAAAAAGTCCTCAAGTACGATGTTTATATATAGGTATTCAGTCATCTAGCTAAAGCTAGATGGTTTTTCGTCATTGCCACATTGGACACACCATTCGAGCATCGCCTTTTTCGCAAGGGCAACCATTATTGCTTTGTATAAGTTTGCTCGTGAGTACTCCCCTTTCGCACTATCTGACTTACTCTTTGTCAGTTGGTGTTTGAGGTCGTCGATTGGGTCCATGTATGCCCCTAATTACGTCTTAATATTGTCGAGCAATCAATTTCCCGTGAATCAATTTGGCCTGTTGTTTCTAGAATAAAATTAGCAATTAGGTTCAATGGTTTTCGTAGTCGTTCTACGTTTATCACAATATGCCCTGCAGTCACATCTCCACCGATGCTGTGATTGACCAGCTTTTCAATACGTAGGCGAGGATGTTGAGCGATACCGCGATGGATATAAAAGTGCGGCGAAGATCGCGTAGGGTGAAATGGACGCCCGATGCCTCGTACACGTATTCGATGACGCACCGCGGATCATTGATCTGGCCGCTGCTGTCTGAACTTTCAAAAACCATATCGCCAGCTGGGCGCTAGCTGCCGCTGAGCTGCGGAGAAATGGCTAGCGCCCACTGCTCAAGCAGACGTGACAGTGCGCGGCTGATATCCGCTGCGTCCGCGCGGCAGGGTTGGCTGGCCTGGAAATGTTGATGATGCAGCTTCAACTTGCCTGGGTGCTGACGGAGTTCCCAGGTGCCGCTGAGTGTGAGCTGGCGCCCGTCGTACACCAGGCTCTGTAAATCTAGGCGCAAGCTAAGGTCCGGCGTATTGTCTTGTCGCCAGGGGAAGGGCGTGCTGGCCAACTGTGCTGAGTGGCCGGTGAGTTGCAGTGCCAACACTCGCGCAACGCCCTGGTCCAGCGGTTCGGCCCAAATTTGGTTGGGGCTCATAAGTATCTTGCCGTCGGTGGATTGCACTGCAACCTGCGGGCGGTTGAGAAATTCGGCCAGGCGTACCGGGCCAATGCCGAGGGTTTGGTGAATGGTACTTGAGCTTTGCCACTCACTTGGTGTCGGCGCATTCAGCAGGTGGTGTTGTTTGGCGGGAGCGTGCTGGCAGGCGCCGAGCAGCAGCGAGAGCACGGCGAAAATAACCGGGTAAACGACGGTTGCTAGGCGCATTAATCAGATTCCTGTGCAGAGCGGCCGCGCCAAATGGCATCGGGCTGTTGGTCTAGTGAGTCGGACAGGTTGCGCAGTGCGCGCGCTGACCGGCTGATGTCCTGCAATGTGTCATCCAGCCTGACCACGATGGGAGCATCCTCTGAAAAGGTGCCCGCGACCTGGCTGGCTGCTATATCAAATTTTTCCAGGCTGGCATTCAGCTGCTCAATACTGGTTTGCAGCTGATTGGCAAGTTTTGGAGTCTGTGTATTCAGCTCGTTTATCAATGTGTTGGCCTGGGCAATGGTTGCACGTAGATCAGCGCCCAGCTGCTGGCTTTGTTGATCCAAATTTAGCGCGGTTTGTTCAAAAGCCTTGAGCGTTTTATCGGCGTTGTCAAAAGTAGTTTCTACGCGTCCACTGGCCACCAGGGTGTTCACTTGCACAGCGAGCCTATTGATATTGCTCACAAGGTCTTCCAAGTTGATATTTTGAAATTTTTTGGAGAATTGCTCGAAGTCTGTAGCCATGGTGGGCAGCTCGATAACACTGTCTTGTAGCTTGTACAGCCGCAACGGCGCGTCTGGATGAAAGTCTAGCTCGACATACAGCAAGCCCGTGAGAAAGCTTTGGTAGTTAAGTTGCGCTCGCAGGCCATTGGCTATTGAGGTCTTTAGAAAGGTGTCGTCGGCACTCGCACCACTGGTGTTAATGCGTTTCAATATCAAGTTGGCGGTGACGGTTGTGACTACCGGTTGTCGATGCGCCGCCGTTGCCGTATCGCTTTGAAAGGTAATTTGAATATCGGATATTTCGCCTAGCACAACTCCCTTAAGTTTAACCGGTGCGCCAATTTGCAGGCCCTGAACCGAGCCGTCAAAATGCATAACTACGCGCTCTTTTTGGGCGAATAATTTGCCGCCGGAAAAAAACAGCAGCGCCACAAATACCAGTGCTAGCGCGCCCATAATAAATGCGCCAATGGCCAGCGATATATTTTTGTTGGGGCTCATGGTGCGGTCCTGTTTGTGGGGGTCGCGCGGTTTAAGAACTGCCTGACGCGCGGATGCTGACTGTGGGAGGCCAGTGTTTGCGGGTGGCCGGCGCCGATCGTAGTGTGCGTTTCGTTGTCTAGAAAAACGCAATTAGTGCCAATGCTTAAAATACTTGGCAGCTCGTGCGAGACGATGATGACAGTGGAGTCGAGGGCCTCGCAAATTTCCACGATGAGTTGATCGAGGCGCAGTGAGCTAATTGGGTCCAGTCCAGCAGAGGGTTCGTCAAAGAATAGCAGCTTTGGGTCGAGCGCAATGGCGCGCGCCAGTCCCGCGCGTTTGTGCATGCCGCCGCTGAGCTCCGCAGGATAGTAACTTTCAAACCCGCCGAGGCCAACCAGGGCTAATTTATAGGCGACCGCCTCTGCGATTTGTGTGCTACTGAGCTCGGTGTAGAGTTGCAGCGGCAGTGCGACATTTTCGGCCAGGGTCATGCTGGAGAGCAGCGCGCCCGATTGAAAGGTCACCCCCCACTGCTGCTGCAATGCTAGTTGGGTGTCCGGGGCGGCGCTGTAAAAATTGTGGCGTTCGCCGTGGTGCAAATACCAAGTATTACCCTGGTTGGGTGGGAGCAGCCCGATCATGCTTTTTAGCAAGGTGGTTTTACCGCAACCACTGCCGCCAATGACGAAAAAAATGTCATTTTTGTTGACGGTGAAGGATAGGTTTTGCTGCACCACGCGGCTGCCGTAGCCGATGCTAAGTGATTCGGTGGTAACTAGCGGCTGTTGTGCCATGTGTTAGATGCCCAGTTTATCGTACAAAATGTTGAAGCCCGCGTCGGCCACCACTAGGTAGACAATGGCCCGAACCACGGCGTGGGTAGTGGCCAACCCTACCGCCGTGGAGTTGCGCCCGCATTGAATACCGGCCTGGCAACCCGCCACCGCAATCAAAATGCCAAAAACAAAACTCTTGATCAGCCCTGTGGATATGTCTAGCCAACTAACGGCACTTTGTGTCTGGAGTACATACTGGGTCAGGCTGACATCCATGGTGGTCGCCACAATGGCGCCGCCGGCCATGCCGATGACATCGGCGTAAATGCAGAGCAGAGGCATTACAAGCACCAGCGCCAGCAGGCGCGGCAGCACCAGAAAATCCATGCTGGAAATGCCCATCACCCGCAGGGCGTCAATTTCGTCGTTGGCCTGCATGGTGCCGAGTTGGGCGGCAAAGGCGGCGCCCGTGCGCCCCGCCATGATAACGGCGGTCATCAGTGCGCCCATTTCTCGCACCATGCCTAAGGAGACCAAATTGGCGACGTACACTTGAGCGCCCCATTGTTGCAGCTGCACTGCGCCGAGGTACGCCAGAATCATGCCCACCAGCACGGCGATTAACGTCACTATGGGTAGCGCCTGCGGCCCGGCTTGTGCAACAAAAAAACCGATATCGCTGGTGCGCGTTTTCGCGCGACCGGTGAGCCAGCGGCCCAAGGCCAGGCAGATATCGCCCACAAAAATGAGCGTTTGCTGTACTTCGTGCCCCTGTTGGGTGAGTTGGGCTCGCCATTTGACCCAAATGGAGCTATCGGAGGTCTCGTCTGCGGGGGGCTGTACGGGCACATCTGTGGCTAATGCCAGCAGTCGCTGTAAATTAGGCGGTGCCTCCCCCGTGTGAAAATGCGTCTGCTGTTTTGTGCATTGGCGGGCCAAGTGCAGCAGGGCGATGACCAGGCTGGAGTCCCAGTGTTGGAGGTTTTCGGTGGCCAGCACCAGGTGGTCGCAGATGGGGGGGAGCGCGGCGCACAGGGCCGCGCCGTCGGGCGCGCTGCCCAGCTCCCAGTTACCGGCAACCACCAGTGTGCAGTGCTGTTGGTGACATTCCATGTGAAAGCGCGCGCGGGTCATAGGGGCCCTGTTTGATTGCCGATGCAAGGGTGGACTATTGGAGTTTATAGCGAAATACGCAGCGAAGGGCCATCAACTGCGCAGATACTTAAAACTGGTAGCGCAATTCCAGTTTTAAACTGTCTTCCGACCAGTTGGCTTGGTAGCGTACTCCTTTAGTAAATTTACTGACGCCGCCGGCATAGTGGCCGCTGATCAGCGTGACAACAGGGGCGGCAGGGCCGGTGCGCAGATTGATGAGCCAACTGGGCTCTCGGTGTGCTGTAGCGCGTTTGGCAGTGCCCGGGTTGAGGCTGGCCTGTGAGTAGTTGGCGGGGTTGGCGACCAGCTGGTGGGTTAGCCGCTGCGCCTCAGAGGCGAAGCAGGGGCTGCCGGCTAGAGTAAAACTGCTGATGAGCATGGCCGCCTTAAGCATTTGTTGCCATTTTAGTGTGCGTGTGAGCTGGCGCTCTGAGATGAGTTGCAGGTTCACCAGAATTTCGCCCAGCGGTTGCCGGGTTTGCTGTTGCAGGGCGATGGCGGACTGTAGCTGCTCGCGGCTGATCAGCTGCCGTTGTACGAGCATTTCGCCAAGTTTCTGGTGGGGGTGGCAGTTGTCCATTGGGGGTGCGAGGCTCAAACTGGTGGGGCTGAATTCAGTCTAGGTGGCCTTTGCCCGCCTGCCTAGCGAGCGATTAGACAGATTCTTTATGAGTGCGCTGAAACCTATGCCTAGCGACTATCCCCCATGGGTGCATCTGCGTAATATGGTCGCCTGTTGTAGGAGGGGGTATGGCTGAAACCTGTGGGATATTAACAGTCAATTTACGCGCCATAGTGCGCAATTGGCTGCGGCTGCGCGCTAAGGTTGCGCCAGCCCGCTGCGCGGCTGTGGTGAAGGCTGATGCCTACGGGCTAGGTATGGTGCCCGTGGCCCGTGCGCTGCAGGGCGCTGGCTGCGAATGCTTTTTTGTGGCCACTCAAGCTGAAGGGCTGGCGTTGCGGCAGGCGCTGGGGCCAACCCCTTCTATTATAGTGCTGGGCGGCGCCAGGCCCGGCACCGAGGGGGAGCTGGTTGCCGCGGGACTTTGGCCGAGCTTGTATTCCGAGGAAGCCATTGCGCGCTGGCGAAAGGCCACTGTTGGTGCGCCCTGTGTGCTGAAGTTTAATTCAGGCATGACCCGGCTGGGGCTAGACGAACAGGAGTTGGCGGCGTTGTTGGCTCAGCGGTCGCTCGCCCAGGCGCTCAATGTCCAAATGTTCATGAGTCATCTCGCCTGTGCCGACGAGCCGTCGCACCCTTTGAATGCTCAGCAGTTGACCAGTTTTCAGCGCCAGCTACCGGCGGTTCGGGCGGCTTGGCCAGCGGCTGAAATCAGTTTAAGTAATTCGTCGGGCATTTTTTTGGGGGCGGATTGGCACTTTGCGTGTGTAAGGCCCGGCGCGGCACTCTATGGCGTGAACCCCACGCCAGGTCTTCCCAATCCGCAGGAGGCCGTGGTGCGCTTGGCGTTACCGGTGCTCCAATATCGCACCCTGACCCAGGCTGCGAGCCTGGGTTACAGCGCGACCGCCACAGGCGTTGCCGGCCAAACTCTGGCCGTGGCGATGGGCGGCTATGCAGACGGCTTGCATCGTTTGATGAGTGGCAGAGGGCAGGGCATGCTGGCCGGGCGGCGGGTGCCGCTACTGGGGCGAGTATCCATGGATGTCACGCTGTTTGATGTCAGTCAGGTGCCCGCATTGCCCCCTATTGGTGAGGCTTATATCGATGTGCTTAACGATGAGCTGACGGTGTCACGGGTGGCGGAAACCATGGGAACCATAGGTTATGAAGTGCTTACTAGCCTGGGGCAGCGCTATGAGCGTCGGTATGTGGAAGAGGGAGAGGTAGGGATTTGAGCGCAGAATCGGGTATAGCGCCCTTATTACAAGCGCTGGCCGACGGTGAGTTTCACTCGGGCGAAGCCTTGGGGGAGTTGATTGGAGTTTCGCGCACCGCCGTGTGGAAGCAACTGCAGAAGCTGGCGCCGCTGGGGCTGGAAGTCATTTCGGTTAAGGGGCGAGGCTATCGGCTCGATCGCCCACTGGACCTCTTATCGCCGGCTGCAATTGAGGCGGGGTTATCGGACCGAGCGCGAACTGCCCTATCACTTCGCTGTGTGCTGCAAACGGATTCCACCAATGTGCAGGCCATGGCCGCTGCGGCAGCTGGTAATGCGAACGGACTGGTGGTGTTGGCTGAGCAGCAGCTCGCCGGGCGCGGCCGCCGCGGTCGACACTGGGTGAGCCCCTTTGGCGCCAACATTTATATGTCGATGGTCTGGCAGTTTAGCGGTGGGGCCGCGGCGCTAAGCGGTCTAAGTTTGGCGGTGGGGGTGGCCTGTGCTCGAGCGCTTGGGGCCGCGGGACTGGATAGTGTTGGGTTAAAGTGGCCTAACGACCTGTTGGTAGAGGGGCGTAAGCTGGGCGGTATTTTGTTGGAAATGACGGGTGATCCGGCTGGCGAGTGCCAGGTGGTGATCGGCGTGGGTTTGAATGTTGCGATGGCCGATGCCGATGCGGGAGGCATTGATCAGCCCTGGGCGAGCTTGAGGGCGCTTGGTGTTACGCTGCCGCGTGGGCAGCTGGTGAGCTTGCTATTGAATGCCATTGTGACCGTGTTGGACGAGTTTGAGCAGGGCGGCTTTTCGACATTGCGGGCGGAGTGGATGGCATTGGATGTGTTTCGAGATGCTCCCGTAACTGTTTCGAGTGTCAATCAGGCGGTCGCTGGTGTGGCGCGCGGTGTGGACGACACCGGCGCCCTGTTGCTGGAAACGGCGCAGGGGCTGCAGGCCTTTCACGGTGGCGAAGTGTCGCTGCGAGCGCGCGTATGATTTTAGAACTGGACTGTGGAAACAGTCGGATAAAATGGCGGACCCTACCGGCGGCGGCGGAAGGCAGTGCGTCCTGGCCTGAGTTTGAGGCGCGGGGGTTGTCGGCCCTGGGATTGCCAAAACAGGCGCCGGCGCGAGTGCGATTGGCGTCGGTGGCGCGTCAGACGAGCCTGCTAACTGCTGCGCTTGAGGCGGCCTATGGCGTGACGGTCGAGCGCGCTTTGGTGGTGGCCGACTGTGCCGGTGTGCGCTGTGGCTACCGTGAGCCGTCTCGCCTAGGAGTGGATCGCTGGCTGGCAGTGTTGGCTGCGGCTGCTCGGTTTCCGGGAGAAGATCTGGTGGTGGTGGATGCGGGCACGGCTGTCACGGTGGATGTGGTGAGTGCGGGAGTGCACAGCGGTGGCTTCATTGGGCCGGGTCTGCATATGATGCGCGCTGCGCTATATGCCGAAACTGCGGCTGTACAGGTGCCGGCACTGCAGTCTGATTTGCCTGCACGGCCGGGCGACAACACGGCGGCGGCGGTATCGGGCGCGCTGCTATTAATGGTGCTTGGCTTAGTGGAGCAGGCGCGCACGCGATATGCGCCGCTGGCGCGCCTTGTGATCACAGGTGGCGATGGCCCGGTGTTGCTGCCCGCCTTGCCAGGCGCAGTCTACCTGCCGGCGCTGGTCATGGATGGGTTAGCGGTAGCGCTACCTTAAACAGTTAATTGGCTTAAAGAGAATACAGCATGCGTTTGGTGTTTTTGGTTTTGTTGGTGCTCAACGGGGTTTTGTTTGGGTGGTATGTGCTGCAGCCCAGCGAAGAGCCTCAGGCGCGCATTGTGGCTGCACCCGCTGCGGGTACGAGCGCCCGTTCTCTGACGCTGATTGAGGAAATGGACGCGGACGCTCGGCAGATGCTGTCGAAAGGCACTCCAGTTGGGCGCGAGGGTGAGGCGCCGATCTGTACACTGGTGGGGCCGTTCTTGGATGCCGACCGCGGCGCCATAGTGCGCGAGCGGCTGCGCGCGCTCGGGGTCGATTCAAACCTCCAGTCTCTAGAGATCACCGCCGGTGAGTCATACTGGGTGTATTTGCCGCCGGAGCCCTCGCAGGAGCAGGCCTTGCGGCGACTGCACGAGCTGCAGGCCAAGCAGGTGGATAGTTATGTGATACCGCGGGGTGAGCTGGCGAACGGTATTTCCTTTGGCATGTTTACCCAAAAACCCCTGGCTGAGGCGCGCCAAGCGGAAATGGTAAAACTCGGTTATCAGGCGGAATTAAAAGTATTGCCCCGCACACAGAAAGAGTTGTGGGTAGTTTTGGGGCCTGGACAGGCCTCTAGCGTGGCGGCTTCCGTGTGGCAGGACCTGCTGCCGGCAGGGGGCGGCCAAGAGATTCGTCAAAATTTATGCTCAGCTGTTGCGTCGGGGGACAAGTTTCACTAGAATCGCGCCTCCACATTACAGGCAGGCCTGAAAAGGTGTGTTTTGGAGTGGTTTTAGCTGGTGTAGCTCAGTTGGTAGAGCATCTGACTTGTAATCAGGCGGTCGAGGGTTCAACTCCTTTCACCAGCTCCATTTTCTATAAGCTACGTGCTGTAAGCCCGTGAATTTACTCACAAAAGTGGTTGACAAGCGCTAGCCTGAGCCGGAGAATTGCCGGCTCTTTTGGCAGGGGTTCCCGAGTGGCCAAAGGGATCAGACTGTAAATCTGACGCGAAAGCTTCGATGGTTCGAATCCATCCCCCTGCACCATTATTGAAGTCCAGATGTTGAGTCTGGCATTTCGCTGGAAAAGTCCCCGTTGGGGGGTGGAGTGAGAACCAGAGAGGTGGTTCGACGACCAGCGAAGCGCAGGCGAGCGCCGCGATAGCGGCGACCGTAGGGAATAATCCATCCCCCTGCACCATTATTAAAGTCCAGGTCTCGGCGACTGGCAGCTGCCATTAGGTGTGGTAGCCGTTTTTCGGATTGGCTGTAACTGTTTAGTCCGTCAGTCAATGCGGGCATAGTTTAATGGTAGAACCTCAGCCTTCCAAGCTGATGATGCGGGTTCGATTCCCGCTGCCCGCTCCAGTTTTGGAGTCGGAAGTTTAGGTAAGTTTTCGCTCTTGTAGCTCAGTTGGTAGAGCACACCCTTGGTAAGGGTGAGGTCACCGGTTCAACTCCGGTCAAGAGCTCCAGTTTCCGCAAAGGCCGGTCTTTTGCGGAATTTTGTTTTGTTTGAAGAAACGATGTGTTCGCCCCTGTAAATAGGAGACGTTGGCAATGGCTAAGGCTAAGTTTGAACGTAACAAGCCCCACGTAAACGTGGGCACCATTGGTCACGTTGACCACGGTAAAACCACTCTGACCGCAGCTCTGACGCGCGTATGTGCCGAAGTATGGGGCGGCGAAGCTGTAGCATT